>CAJLLH010000008.1 GCA_905207385.1 uncultured Eubacteriales bacterium | reverse complement strand
AAGGGCAGGCAGGTCAAGTCCGCAGGTCCTTCCACAGCCGTTTCCGTACTCGGATTTGAAGAAGTTCCCAACGCCGGCGATTCCATCTATGCCGTATCTCAGGAACTGATGAAGCAGGTCATAGAGGAAAGAAAGAGAAAGGAAAGCGAAGCGCGCGTTCAGCAGACTTCCAAAATCTCGCTCGACGAAGTATTCGGCAAAATTGCCGAAGGCAATATGAAAACGCTCAACCTTATAATAAAGGGCGACGTACAGGGCTCTGTGGAAGCTGTAAAACAGTCGGTTGTAAAACTTTCCAACGAGGAAGTGCAGGTTAAGGTAATCCACAGCGGCGCAGGCGCGGTAAACGAATCTGACGTAATGCTCGCCGATTCTTCCAACGCGATTATCCTTGCGTTCAACGTGCGTCCCGACGCCAAAGCCAAGGCGCTTGCTGAAAAGAGCAAGGTAGACGTGCGCACATACCGCATAATTTACGACCTTCTCGACGATATTCAGGCAGCTCTTAAAGGCATGCTCGCACCCAAGTATCAGGAAATTTACATGGGTAAGTGCGAAGTTCGTCAGGTATTCAAAATTACAGGCGTCGGCAACGTTGCGGGCTGCTATGTAACGGACGGCAAGATTGTCCGCGGCGGCAAGCTCAGAATATACCGCGACGATGTGCTCGTCGTAGAAGGCAACGTTCAGCAGCTCAAGCGCTTCAAGGACGACGTTAAGGAAGTAAACTACGGCTTTGAATGCGGCTGCTCGATTGAAGGTTTCAAAGATATAAAAGTGGGCGACATCATTGAATGCTACCTCATTCAGGAAGTTCCCGCAAAATAATTAACTGAATGCACAATCTGCAATTATGTTCTCCCGCGGCGAACAAATCGTTACGTTTTTTAGTTCGACCGCGGGTAAATCGGCAGATTTTTGCGCATATTTCATATTAAAAGGTAAAGTAAATGAAAGGTTTAAGGGGAGAAAGGCTGGCAAGCGAATTTCAGAAAGCAATCTACGAAGTCATATCCCGCAGACTGCGCGACAGATTTCCCCAGCTTTCCGCCATTATAAGCGTTACGGGTGCGGACATTGCTCCCGACCTCAAGACGTCAAAAATATATATAAGCATATTCGACCCTTCAGAGGAAAAGAAGCTTGCCTCCTTTGAAACGATAAAGGAAAACGCTGGTTTCATCCGTCACGAGCTTTCGGGTATGCTCCGCATAAGAACGGTGCCTACGCTGACGTTCATTCTTGACGGCAGCATGGAATACGGCGCCCATATAGACGAAATTCTCAACAAACTGGACGTAAAATCCGAAGATGAACAGTGAAAGCGCAGTAGCGGCAGTTGCCGCCCAGATTAAAAAAGCGCGCAGCGCGGCAATATTCTGTCATTCCCGCCCCGATGGCGACGCCCTCGGCAGCGGTCTTGCGCTGTGCCTTGCTATGCGCGAAGCGGGCAAAAAAGCTTATTTTATCTGCGAAGACGCCGCGCCCGAAAAATTTTTCTTCATTCCCGAAATGAAGGAGCTTAAAACTGAGCTCCCCGAAGAGGATTTCGATACGTTTATCGCCGTAGACTGTGCCGACGTTGCACGCATGGGCGCGTTCGGCAATGTGTTTGCGCGTTTCCGCGGCGATACGGTAAACATAGACCATCATATATCCAATACCGAATACGCAAAAACCAATTGCGTGAGCGTATGTTCCGCTACGTGCGAAATTATGCCCCGAGTGCTTGACGCGGCGGGACTTAAGATAAGCCCGGCGGTTGCCAATCTTTTAATGCTCGGTCTCATTACGGACAGCGGTTCTTTCGCTCACAGCGACGTAACGGGACACACTTTTTCGGTTGCCGCCAGACTTCGCGAAGCAGGCGCAGACGTTACAAAAATAAATTACGAAATGTTCTCCCGCCAGAAGAAGGCTCGCGCATTGCTTTTCACCCGCGCTCTAAACAATCTCCGCTTCGCGCTGGAGGACAAGCTTGCATTCATACTCGTTACCGACGCCGCTTTAAAAGAAACGGGCGCCGAACGCAGCCTTACCGAAGGGTTTGTAGATTACCCTCTGTCCATAGACGGGGTTGAAGTTGCGATTGCGCTCCTTGAAATGAAGAAGGGTCAGTACAAAGCATCTCTGCGCAGCAAGGGCACGGTAAATGTAAACGCCGTTGCTTCAACGTTCGGCGGCGGCGGACATATTCTCGCCAGCGGCTGCATGCTTTTCGGCGAATACGAAGAAGTTGTCGAAAGGCTCACTTACGCCGTATATCAGCATCTATGACAGGTTTTATAAACGTAAACAAGTCTGTCGGCGTATCCTCCGCAAGGGAGGGGTAGCCGTAATAAAAAAGCTTACGGGAATGCCGTGCGGACATCTCGGCACGCTCGACCCTATGGCGAGCGGCGTTCTTCCCATAGCCGTCGGCAATGCGACGCGTCTTTTCGATTTTTTCCTTGCAAAGCGCAAGCGTTACGTAGCTGAATTTCTGTTCGGCACGGATACCGACACGCTCGACACGACGGGCACGGTTATAAAAAGCGGCGGAAGAATACCTTCCGAAGAGGAAATAACTGCCGCGTTGCCCTCGCTTGTCGGCGACCTTATGCAAGTTCCGCCTAATTACAGCGCAAAAAGCGTAAACGGAGTGCGCGGATATCAGATGGCGCGCCGAGGCGAAGAATTTACCCTTCCGCCCAAAAAAGTAAGCGTAGGCGAATTTGTGCTTTCGGGCAGGGTATCGGAAAATGTTTTCCGTTTTGAAATTGAATGCGGCGGAGGCACATACATACGTTCGCTCGCGCGCGATTTAGGTAAATTGACCGGCACATATGCCGTAATGAGCGCACTTTGCCGCACCGAAAGCGGCGGTTTTAAAATTGAAAATTCGGTTGAAACGCGGCTTCTTGACCGCGACAACATATACGCATCTTTAATACCTGCAGACTCCGTTCTGCCTTATCCCGCAAAGGTTCTTACCTGCGGTGAAGAAAAATTATACCTTAACGGCGTGCCGGCGCGTTGCGGGCTTGCCGCGGGGCAGTACAGGATCTACCGTTCGGACGGCAGCTTTTACGGCGTAGGCGTATCGGACGGAACAACTTTAAAATCGAGGTTAAAATTATGCTAGAGATTGTCAATTACAACAAGGACGAATACAATTTTCCCGCGCTGTTGGTTCTCGGCTGTTTCGACGCCATTCACATCGGCCATGCCGAACTTTTAAAAAAGGCCAAGCTTCAGGCAAAAATTAACGGTCTGGACCTCGGCGTTATGATGTTTGCCGAAGGTAAGGGCGGCAGACAGGTTTTCACCTTTGACGAAAGGCTTGAAATGCTTGCCGATTACAAAACAAAATTCGTGCTTAAAATCGACTACACCGACGACTTCAAAAAGACGGTTGCCGCCGATTTTCTTAAAAACCTTGAAGAACATATCAACATAAAAGGTTACATGAGCGGCAAAGATTTCCGTTTCGGAGCGGGCGCAAAGGGTAAATCGTCCACGCTTAAGAACTATGCCGACGATGAAGATAACGCTGTGTGGTATATGTCTGTAAAAGACGTTGTATCCGAAGGGGAAAAGGTTTCCACCACGCTTATCAAACAGTACATAGAAGAAGGCAAAATTCAGAAGGCTGAAAGCCTCCTCGGCAGAAAATATTTTGTCAGCGGCGAGGTATGCGAAGGCCACGGCAGGGGGAAAGACATAGGATTCCCTACCGCAAATATCATTTATCCTGATAATAAAGTGCTCGTAGCTCCCGGCGTATACGGCGTCGAGGCTGAAATTGACGGCACTGTATATAAAGGCGTAGCAAACTGCGGCCCTCGTCCCACATTCGGCGAAGATGCTTTCGTTATGGAAGTTTACTTTGAAGGGTTAAACGCAGATTTGTACGGCAAAACTGTAACTGTTAAATTCCTTAACTACATACGCGGCGTAAAGAAGTTTGAAAGCGCGGAAGCGCTCGCACAGCAGATTGCGCACGATGTTACTTGCATAGGCGCGCCCGACAGCGCTTTCGAAGAAGTATGTGCCGAAACTTGTGCAGAAGAGGCTGAAACCGAGGTTGCAGAAGCACCCGCAGAAAAGTCGGAGGCAGCTCCCGTTGTTGCGGAACAGCCTGCGGTTGCAGAAGAAGTCAAGACTGAACCTGCGCCCGTAGAAGAAACCAAGGCAGAGGTTGTTGAAACCGTTGAAGCAGTTGTTGACCCCGAAGGCGAAATTGCTGTAACTGAAGAGCCCGAAGGCGAAACAGCCGTTGAAAAATTGGTTGAAGAAGTTTTCGAAGGCGAAGTAAAGGAAGAGCCCGTTGAGGTCGAAGCACCCGCAGAAGACCCCGCGGTTGAACCTGTTGAAGAAGTGGCAGAAGCTCCCGCCGAGGTTGAAGCTCCCGCGGAAGAACCCGCGGTTGAAGCTGTTGAAGAAATAGCAGAAGTTCCCGCCGAGGTTGAAGCACCCGCAGAAGAACCCGCGGCTGAAACTGTGGAAGAAGTAGCGGAAGAACCCGCCGAGGTTGAAACTCCCGCAGAAGAAATTAAAGAAGAAGCGGTTGAAGAAACTGCTGAAGCTGAAGATGAAGCTTCTGAAACTGAAGACGAGCAGTCTCCCCGCAAGAATAAAAAGAGACGCAAGGGTCGCGGCAAAGCAGACCGCAGAAGAGGAGATAATCGTAAAAGATGATTAAATTCGGACCCAGCGGCAACAGCGAAAGCTTTTATGCCATGGGCTACAAAAATACAGAGCAGGCGGCAAAATACGTAAAGGATTTCGGGTTAGACTGCTTCGAATATTCTTTCGGCAGAGGCGTAAACATGTCTGAAGGCAAAGCTGTGTCCATAGGTCAGGCTTTTGCTTCGGAGGGCATAGAAATTTCCGTTCACGCGCCCTACTTTATTAATTTTGCCAACCCTGCCGACGAGGCCGCGCAAAAATCTTACGGCTATGTTTTAGACAGCGCAAAATATTTAAAACTTTTCGGCGGAAAACGTCTTGTATTTCACCCGGCGGCTCAGGGCAAGGCTTCCCGCGAAGATGCCGTAGCCCTCACAGCCGAACGCCTTAAGGTTTTGCGCGACTACATCTATATGAACGGTTACGAGGACCTGTATTTCTGCCCCGAAGTAATGGGCAAGCTCGCTCAGATAGGCACGCTTGAAGAAGTGGTAAACTTCTGCAAAATCGACCCAGTATTTGTTCCTTGCGTAGACTTCGGTCATCTCAACTCGCGCGAACAGGGCAGCTTAAAAACGGTTAGCGATTACAAGTCCAGGCTTGAATATATGGCTGGCGAGCTCGGCTACGAAAGAGTAAAAAATTTCCACATACATTTTTCCAAAATAATGTATGGCGGCAAGGGCGAAATAAAGCACCTTACTTTCGCCGACGAAGTTTACGGTCCGGAATTTGAGCCTTTGGCAATTGCCCTTAAAGAGCTTAAGTTAGAGCCGTATATAGTCAGCGAATCAGACGGAACGCAGGCTGAAGATGCCCGCGCAATGAAAGATATTTACAATAAGGTTTGACATATCTGCCTTATTTTGCTAAAATAGTTTTAAGGATTGCCGTAAAGCAAGCGCAATTTCAATGCGTCTGCTCAAGGCTAATCGCCGCATGATACGCGGCGGGCGTTATACAATGCTTATTGAAAGATCGCAGAAAATATTTAAAGAAACGGGCGCAGAAAAGCTTATAGTAACCGCTCCCGATTTAAGGTTTTATCTCACAGGCTTCGAAAGTTCCGACGGCTGCGTCATAGTCGATTCCGAAGGCACTACGTTCTATACGGACGCGCGCTATCTCGAGGCGGCTTCGGCAGCGCTTTCAGGCAGCGGCATAGCCGTTAACCAGCCCCCCGAAGCCAGTTACTTGTCGCTTGCTTCCGGCAGTAAAAAAGTTGCGGCGGCGCTTTCCCGCATGACTGCGCAGGAATATATCTCTCTTTCCTCCAAGGTAGGTGAGATTAGCGACTGCACTTCTGCATTCGATGCCGCTATGGGCATAAAGGACGAGGACGAGCTTTCGCGCATAAAAAAGTCCTGCGAAATAGCAGACAAAGCCTTTCTCGATACCCTCGGTGCATTCAAAGAGGGAATGACCGAAAACGAAGCGGCGGCGGAACTTGAATACCGCATGCGCAAGTTCGGTGCAAGCGGTACTTCGTTCGATACCATAATGGCGTTCGGCGAAGGTTCTTCCGTTCCCCATCACGAAACGGGCAACCGCAAATTAAAGTTCGGAGATATAATTCTCGTCGACTTCGGCTGCAAGTGGGGCGGATACTGTTCCGACTGCACGCGCACCTTCCTTTTCGGCGACGATAAAAAGCACGAAGAATTCAAAGCGGCATACGCGCACGTTTTAAATGCTCATATGGCTGCAAAAGAGCAGATTACCGAAGGCATGACGGGCAAGGCGGCAGACGAAACCGCGCGCGCTGTATTAAGGCAGGCGGGGCTGGATAAGTACTTTACCCATTCGTTAGGCCACGGCATAGGCATAAACATACACGAATTCCCCAGACTTTCGCCAAGGAGTACCGATATCCTTAAAAACGGAATGGTATTTTCCGACGAACCGGGCGTATACTTTGAAGGCGACTTCGGCATCCGCATAGAAGACAGCGTTACGCTTGTCGGCGGAAAGGTAGTAAGCCTTACCAACACAGATAAAAAGCTTCTTATTCTTTAAAAGCTTTAATTATAATTTGCAAACTTTTTCAAGGAGAATATTTATATGGCATCTATTATGGCGGGAGATATCCGCAAAGGTTCAACTTTTGAATACAACGGTAAAGGCGTTTACACCGTAACGGAATTCCAGCACGTTAAGCCCGGCAAAGGCGCGGCTTTCGTAAGGGCTACGCTCAAGAACGTAGTAACGGGACAGGTTCTTTCCGACGTAACCTTCAACCCCACGGCAAAGCTTGAAACTGCTCAGGTTGAAACTCGCAAAATGACCTATTCTTACACCGACGGCGAATTCTATTATTTCATGGATCCCGACACGTTCGAGATGACCACCCTCAATCTCAGCCAGGTAGAGGAAGCGCTTAAGTACATCAAAGAAAACGATATGGTTACCATGAAGTTCTTAAGCGGCACTGCATTCTCCGTAGAGCCCGAAAACTTTGTAGAGCTCAAGATAATAGAGTGCGAGCCGGGCGTTAAGGGCAACACTGCCACCAACGCAATGAAGAACGCCAAGGTTGAAACGGGCGCTACAATCAAAGTTCCCATGTTCGTTGAAGAAGGCGAAGTTATCCGCATCGATACGCGCACGGGCGAATATATGTCCCGCGTAGGCAAGTAATTTTGTATGAAGGCGGTCATTCAAAGGGTAAAGCGCACATCGCTTTCTGTTGACGGGCGCCTTGTATCCGAAATTCCTTTCGGTCTGGCCGTATATCTCGGCGTAAAGTCGGGCGATACTGATGCCATGCCTGCGGCTATGGCAAAAAAGATAGCCGCGCTTCGCATTTTTGAAGACGATAACGGCAAAATGAACCTGTCTGTAAAGGATGTTGGCGGCGAAATTCTTTTAATCTCGCAGTTTACCCTTTATGGCGACTGTTCGCACGGCAACCGCCCCAGCTTCATTCTGGCGGAGCGCCCCGAACGCGCCAACGCGCTTTACGAACGTACCGCACAAGAGCTTAAAGCTTACGGTATACCTGTAAAGACGGGTATTTTCGGCGCGGATATGAAGATAGAGCAGTTCAACGACGGCCCCGTTACCATAATTTACGAAATTTAAAATCAATGCAGGGCGGATATTACGCCCTGTTTTGTTTTGACGCGGAATTTGCTTATGGAAATAAAATATCTCGGCACGGCTGCGGCGGAAGGCGTACCCGCAATGTTCTGCAAGTGTCCCGTGTGCGAAAATATCCGCGCTCTAGGCGGAAAAAATTTAAGGACGCGCACTCAGATTTTAATTGACGGCGAGCTCTGCATAGATTTCCCGCCCGAAGCTTACGCGCATTCGCTTGCATTCGGCTTCAACTGCGCAGATATAAAATATCTTTTAGTTACGCATTCGCATATGGACCATTTCTACGCGCACGATTTTATTTTGCGTGGCTACCGCTATGCGGAAGGCTTTTCGTCCCCGCTCAAAATTTACGGCAACAGCGAAGTGGCGGCAGTTTTTGCCGAATGCACCCGCAGAGAAATGAAGCCCGCGGTTGCGCCCAATGTGCAGATGCATGAAATAAAGCCTTACAGCCAATTTGAAGTTGGCGGCTACAGCGTTCTTACTTTGCCTGCAAACCATGGTTCTGCCGAACAGACTATGCTCTTTTACGTTTCAAAGGGCGGCAAGGGCTATCTGCATTTGCACGATACAAGCGTTCCCGAGGACGGCATTTATTCGTATTTAAAATCAAACGGTGCAAAGGCTGACCTTGTAAGTTTCGACTGCACTTATGCCGACCGCAACGGCATAGCAAGACCGCGCCATATGAACATAGAAGACTGTATGGCTGTAAAGCAAAAACTTGTTGAAGCGGGCGTCTGCGGCGAAAAGACAAAGTATGTAATAACTCACTTTTCGCATAACAGCAATCCTGTTGTTGAAAGGCTGGTCGAGCTGGAAAGTAAGTATTCGGTTATTGCCGCATACGACGGAATGAGTATCGTCATTTAAGGGGTAAATTCAATGCGAATAATAAAGCATTTTATAACCATTACCCGTCACCGAATAAAGGTCTGCGGTTATTGTTTCCGCGCGGGGCTTATCTGGCAAGGGCTTACGCACGACCTTTCAAAGTACAGCCCGTCTGAATTTATTGCGGGCGCGCGGTTTTATCAGGGGAATATGAGTCCGCAGGTAAAGGAAAGGGTAGTTTTAGGCTATTCCGCGGCGTGGCTTCACCATAAGGGGCGCAACAAGCACCATTTCGAGTATTGGCGCGACGTGGATAAAACGGGCAAAAACGCGCCCGTAAAAATGCCTGCTAAGTATTTCGGTGAAATGATATGCGACCGTGTTGCGGCGTGCAGAATATATCTCGGCAAAAATTACACGCAAAGAAGCGCGCTTGAATATTTCGAGCGCCGCACCGATGTAGGCTACATGCACCCCGAAACGGCGTCAGAACTTAAAAGGTTTTTAACGCTCATAGCCGAAAAAGGTGAAAAGGCGGCCTTTGCCGAGCTTAAAAGCTATATAAAGACGGAAAGCAAAAAGGAAAAGGCTGAAGTAAAGCAAAAGATAAGGCTGTATAATAAGTCTGAAATATAAAAATGTGTGCCGCGCGGCTTAAAGCCGCGCGGCGCACATTTTATCAATCTTATCTGATTATTTTAAGCAGTCCTGAATTTAAGCGTTTCGTTGCCAGTATAAATCCCGCAGATAAAATCTGCAAGACTTTCGGTATTAATGTCGCGGTATTCTTCGCTAGGGTAAAACAGAATGCCGTCAAGCCCTGCAAAGTCGGGGCTCACGTCGTCGCGCAGGCAGTAAACAAAAGCCAGTATATAGTCATCGTTTTCAAGGTCTGCAATCCCCAGCCAGCACTCTTTTACAATTCCGCCGTCCATTTCCAGAATATATCTGTCGGCGGAAGGATAGGGGAAGTCCGCATGTTCGCCTTTGTCCATGGCATACGGTTGTTCCTTGACGTATTTTGCATCGGGTATGTACTCAAAAAATTTTCTGATATCTTCGGATAAATTGTTCTGCGCACGCTTGCAGAATTGCCGTGCAAGTAAATCTGCGTCATTTGCGGTAAAACTTTCGTAAACAGCGGCAGTGTACTGCGATATAATTTCCTGCTGCGTTTCGCGGTAAAACTTTTCGCCTTCCATGTACAGCCCGAATTGCATGGGTTCGCAGCAGCTGTGCTCAGTTCCGTCTGCTTCCGTAACATTTTCAGGCATCAGGTCGTACATTTTGCTTTCGCCAAAATACATGAAGCAAATGCCTTCGTAATTTTCGTCATAATCGTTTACAGGATACCACGCCACAGTCATATTCACAGAGCGCGTTCTGGTGCTGAGCGTAAGGTCAAAAGTAAGGTAGCGGCTGTGCGTCCCATAATCCCACGATGCTTCGTCCGCCCCCGCATCGTATGTAAATGAAGTAATCTCTTCATTTACAAAATCAAAAAGGTTGTCAAGTTTTCGGTCAAAGTCGCTTAAGTAATTTACTGCGTAAAAACTGAACTTGTCCTTCACGGCGCTTTTATTGCGCGTGTTTAAACTTTCAATAAGTTCATTTGTCAAGTCGGTATCAAGGTCGCGCCTGTTTTCGTAAAACGGGTCAGGGCTTATAAGCGTATCAAGCACAGAGCAGCCGCTAAGTAACGGCAAAGTCAACGCCGCCGCGGCGCATGCAATTAGTTTTTTAATGTTCATATATGTAACCTTAAGTTTATTATATTATATCTGTTTGCAAATTCAAAGTCAACATCGCTAAAAATTTAAAATCCGTACTTTTCAGTTATAAAAAGCCGTAAACATATATAAAAATGCTTGTGCTGAAAGCGCTTTATCTGTTATAATAAACAGCGACGGGGTATTAGCTCAGTTGGTAGAGCGCTACACTGGCAGTGTAGAGGTCAGCGGTTCGAATCCGCTATGCTCCACCACGCAAAGAGATGCAGATTTCTGCATCTCTTTTTTTTGCGTGGTGGAGCATAGCAGTAAGAAAAGACGCCTCGTTCGGACTTTGGCGAAGCCAAGTCCTGCCAAAGGTTTGTGTGCCAAAATATCGAAGCTAAATTTTATTGTTGTTAAATAGCTTCATAATTTTTGTTAGTTACTGTATTTTATATAATTTTTGCAAAATTTTCGCTGAAAATTGACAAAAGCGCAAAATAAGCTATAATGAAAATACGCAAGCGGAAAGCAAGTTCAAAGGTAAGGGTGGAAGCAATTGTTTCAGATTTTCATGACGGCGGTCAACGCAATAGTGCCTATCGTTCTTCTTATAGTTTTAGGCTATATTTTAAAGCGCATAGGCTTTTTAACCCGCGAGTTTTTAAAGATAGGCAACAAACTCGTTTTTAATGTCTGCCTGCCGTGCATGCTGTTTATCAATATTTACGATATTCAGGATATTACCGCCGTAAACTGGGGGCTTGTAATTTTCTGCGTTGCTATGGTGTTCATAATATTTGCCATAGGTCTTGTTGTCAGCATTCTTGTTACAAAGGATAACCGCCGCCGCGGAGTAATACTTCAGTGCTGTTACCGCAGTAACTTTGCTATAATAGGAATGTCGCTTGCGGCATCTTTGGCGGGTGCCGGACAGGAGGCCGCGGTAAACGGCGTCGTATCAATTATACAGGCGTTCACAATTCCTATTTTTAACATACTTGCAGTAATATCTTTATCTGTTTTCGTAGGCAGAACACAGCCTCAGACAGGCGAAAACGGAATGCTGGAAAAACCTGCTTCGCCGCATACCGATATAAAGAAAATACTTGTCAACATAGCAAAAAATCCGCTTATTATCGGCATAGTGGCAGGTCTTGTTTTTGTAGGCTTAAGATACGCCGAAATTGCTATATGGGGTAATCCCGCCCCGTTCACGGTAAAGGACGACCTTACTTTTGTTTACAGCACGCTATCAAACTTAAAGCAAGTTACAACGCCTCTTGCGCTCATAGTCCTTGGCGGACAGTTTGAATTTTCTGCAATAAAGGGTATGTCGCGCGAGATAGTAACCGGCACCGTGTTCCGCATAGTAATAGCGCCGCTCCTCGGCGTAGGTTGCGCCGTTCTTTTAAGCGAATTTACACCGCTTTTAAGTTTTGGCAGTACCGAATATCCCGCAATAATAGCTCTTTTCGGAACTCCCGTTGCGGTGTCCAGCGCGATAATGGCGGGGGAGATGAACAACGACGAACAGCTTGCAGGTCAGCTTGTAGTGTGGACAAGCATATGTTCAATAGTAACGCTGTTTTTAACGGTATTTTTGCTTATGTCGTTCGGCTTGCTTGCCGTTTAAAATAGTGCCTGTAAAATTAATAATCAACAATTAAAAACGAAGCGCTTAAAGCGCTTGAATATAAACAGATAATAAGGGGCAAACGACGCGATAGTTGCGGCATATATGCCGCTCAATTAAATTTTTTCAGCGGCGCGTCGCGGAAATGAGAGAAAGGCAAATTAAGTTATGTTCAACATTTTTATGACGGCAGTAAACGCCGTCGTGCCCATCGTGGCGCTGATTGCGTTAGGTTACATCTTAAAGCGCATCGGCTTTCTCACGAAGAACTTCCTTGAAATCGGAAACAAGCTTGTATTCGATGTCGCCCTTCCGTGCATGCTGTGCATTAATATATACAACATACAGGATCTTTCTGCAATCAACTGGGGACTTGTTATCTTCTCTGTAATTGCAATACTTGTTCTTTTCGGCTTTGGCTGGGTAACGGCGATTTTTACCACTAAAGATCCCCGCCGCCGCGGACCGGTATTTCAATGCACCTTTTTAAGCAACTTTGCAATAATCGGAATATCTCTTGCAGAAGCGCTTGCAGGCACGGCGGAAGGCGCGGTTGAAACAGTTAACGGCGTCGTGGCAATAATTCAGGCTTTCACCGTTCCCATATTCAATATTCTTGCCGTTATTTCTCTCTCTGTTTTCCATGCTCCCGCAACGGCAAACGGTCAGCCTGTGGACGAAAACGGACTTTTAGCCGTTCCCGAAAGGCAGAGGGTGGATGTAAAGCGCGTCGTTCTGAACATAGTAAAGAACCCTATGATAATCGGCATAGCGGCAGGTCTTGTTTTGCTCGGTTTAAGGTATGCCGAAGTTGCCATCTGGGGCGACCCCGCGCCCTTTACAATAAAGGAAGACCTTACTTTCGTATATACCATACTCGACGACCTCCGCGTTATTGCAACGCCGCTTGCTCTTATTGTCCTTGGCGGACAGTTTGAATTCTCTGCGGTGAAGGGCATGACGAAGGAAATTATCGTTGCAACGGTATTCCGCGACCTTATAGCGCCCATCCTCGGCGTAGGCTGTGCTGTGCTTTTAAGCGAATTCACGCCCCTTCTGGACTTCGGTCAGACTGAATATCCCGCGCTTATAACTCTGTTCGGTACGCCCGTAGCGGTATCCAGCGCGATAATGGCAGGCTCTATCGGCGACAACGACGAACAGCTTGCGGGTCAGCTTGTTGTCTGGACGAGCGTCGCCTCGGTATTCACGCTGTTTGCATTAGTGTTTGTGCTTATGTCTATGGGGCTTCTGGCTGTATAAAAATAAGTAAATTGAAGTGCGGCAATTCAGTTTGCCGCAATTAACTTTTAAAGAGCGCCCTGCACTCAAAGTGCAGGGCGCTCTTTATGAATTGTGTTTGTTAAGGCATATATGCGGTCCTTTTCGAGTTTTAAGCCTTTAACCGATTTCCGCTTTGATGCGTTTTAAAGCATTTTTTTCAAGCCGCGAAACCTGAGCCTGCGATATTCCCACCTGTCCTGAAATTTCCGTCTGAGTCTTGCCTTCAAAATACCTTAAATAAAGAATATTTTTTTCGCGCGAGTCAAGTTTTTGCATAGCTTCGTAAAGCGCGGCTTTTTCTGTCCAGGCTTCGTCGTTGTTCTTTTCGTCAAAAATCTGGTCCATAAGCAAAAGAGTGTCGCCCGCTTTATTGTATACGGGGTCGTACAGCGAGATAGGGTCAGAAATGGCGTCAAGCGCGTAAGCCACTTCCGAAACGGCTATATTCATCTGCTTGGCAATTTTATCGTAAGTTACGCCGTCTTCTTTTTCTTCAAGTTTTTCCCGAACTTTAAGTATTCGGTAAGCGGTGTCGCGTATAGAGCGCGAAACGCGCAATGAATTTCCGTCGCGTATAAATCTTTTTATTTCGCCGAGTATCATGGGCACGGCGTAGGTAGAAAATTTAACGCCTACCGAAAGGTCAAAGTTGTCTATGGCCTTAATAAGTCCCACGCACCCCGCCTGAAACACGTCGTCGGCGTTGGCGTTTTTCGACCAGAACCTTTTTACAAGCGAAAGTACCAGTCTCATATTGCCTACAATAAATTTTTCGCGCGCGGCGGCATCGCCCGCTTTAAGCCTTGTAAGAAGTTCTGTCTGTTCTTTGGCTGAAAGCAGCGGCAGACCCGCCGTGTTAACTCCGCAGATGTTTACTTTCTGCATTATTTGCGCCACCTCCTTGTATGTAAACGCGGGCGGCAATGGGGGACTATGCTTTAAGTATGCTCAATGCAAAAGTTTTTATGCGCAAAATTTTTAAAACTTTAAAAGCAATGCTACGTGCGACTTGCTTCTTGCGCGTTGTCTTCATAAATTAAGGTATTGACAAAATTCCGCACGCGGTGTTATAATCGGAACATACGGAAAAGCTTTTTTGCTGTCTTAAAACATATAAAAGAATTCAGTTTTACGCACTGCCTAAGTCTGGCGTTAAGCTCGCAATGGCGGTATAACGTGCGGTGATACGGGCAATAATATAAGTCGGCTTGCAAAAGCTTCGCGCTGCGGCGCGGTATTGGTAAATTTTTTGTATTTATTTTTCATAAATTATCTTTGCAATGCTCGGCGTTTAATGTTATAATATAAACGTCAAATAATTCGGAGGTTACAAGCTTATGATAACAGCGGACATTATCGTTCTGGTAGCGTTCATACTGTTCGTCCTTATCGGCGCTCTCGCAGGGTTCGGTAAGGGGCTCAAATTTTTCACGAGCGGCATTTTCGGCGTGATAATATCCATATTCGTTTGCTATCTCATATACGGCCTCGTGCTCGACTGGGATGCCGTGCGCGGTCTTTTAGACAGGTTTAACGAATGGCTTACTCAGCAGGGCGACGTCGGACAGTTCTTTGCAGACATTCATACCGACAGAATAGTGCTTGCGGTTGTTCTTTTTGTGGTAATACAGATAATCAGAATTATAATTGTAAAGATTATAAAGGGCATAGTAGAGATAGATAACGTACTGTTCAGAATAATAAATAAAATTCTCGGCATGGCGTTCTTTTTTGCGGTAGCTCTTGCAATTCTGCTCGTTGTATTCCAGATAATAGCCTGGATTGGCGGCGACACCTATGCAAACTTCCTTGAAACGCTCGACGGCAGTATCTTCAGATTAGACGATCTGCTCATAAACAACCCGTTGAATTCAGTATTCACAAAATAAAATATAAGGCGGCGCAAGAGCGCCGCCTTTTTCACTTCGCCGCAGCTCTATATTAAAGTTTATTAATTGTACATATGCACAGAAATACGTCAAGTGTAACAAAAATTTTAGTCGCCGCATAAAATGAATAATGCGCAGGTTGCCCAAGTTTGTAATACGTGCGGCAGACATAATAATTTTGTCGGGTGCGCCCGAAATTTGCAAGGCGCGGCTAAAGCGCGGCGGGAGGTTTTGTTTTGGAATTTTCTTATAACGATTTACGGCAGATGGATGTAGTCAGCGTGTCTGACGGCAGAAATCTTGGCAGAGTATGCGACCTTCTGTTTGATTTTCCCGAAGGGCGCGTGCGCGGTTTTTATGTTACGGGTTGCAAAGGCTTCAGACTGA
>CAJLLH010000007.1 GCA_905207385.1 uncultured Eubacteriales bacterium | reverse complement strand
AAAGCCGATATGTACAGCGATATTTTTGCGGTGTTGCGCAAATATTCTACTCCGTGGAAAGACGAAGCCGGTTGTGTTACAAATGTAACGCTGTGGGGCGTTGCGGACGATTCGCATGTGTGGGATACTGAAGCGCACAAAGAATATCCGCTGTTGTTTGATGAAAATTTACAGCCTAAAGAGGCGTACTATTCTATCATATCATTCTGAAACTGAACTTTTTAGGAGATTAAAATGAAAAGGTTATTTTCCAAAGTAATGTGGGGTATTATTGCAGGGCTTTTTGCCGTGCTTACCGCTGCAAGCATAGTTCTTACTTATGTCGCTAACGCTAATTCTGCGGCGGTAAATATGGCGCTTAATACTTCCACCATTCAGACGGTTAACGACCCCGACGTCGTTGCAACCGACTTTTACACTACCGATTATAAGTTTGAACGCAATGGCGAAAATATGTACGCCGAGGATGCGGCCGCTATTGAAGAAGCCGAGGCTGAAGGTGCGGTGCTTTTGTGGAATAAGGGTTCTTCGCTGCCTCTTGAAGGAGCGGAAAAAGTAAGTCTGCTCGGCCGTCTTCTGCCGATCTTGTGGAGTGCGGCTCAGGTTCTGGCTTTACAAGAACTTTCGACTATAACCTTGGCGCCGAGGTTAGGGTTACCATGAAAGACGCTTTCCAAAGTCGCGGTTTTTCGGTAAACGGAACGCTGTGAAATTTTTACACTACAGGCGCGGGTAGCAGCTATACGCGCACTTCGCCCGAAGAACTTTGCACCCCCTGGCAGAGGTGGTACGTTAACGAAGTGCCCTGGCCTGTATATACCGACGCGGTAAAACAGTCTTTTGATGAGTATGACGACGTTGCTGTAATTGTGATTTTCCGCTCGGGCGGTGAATATTCCGACCTGCACTACAATTATTCGTCTTCAAATGACGTTGTGGGTGATAACGATAAGGGCATTGCGGAAAATTTATCTTCCGAGGGCGGCTATCTCGGACTTACCGACGATGAGGAAGAGCTTATAACCCATGCTACAGACGGGACGTTCGATAAGGTGATTCTGCTTTTAAATACGGGCAACCCAATTCAGATGCAGGACCTTGAAAAGTATTACGACGGAATAGATGCGTGCATGTGGATTGGTCAGCCGGGCTCTACGGGCATAAATGCCGTAGCCGACCTCCTGAAAGGCAAGGATATGGACGGAAACGAAATTTCTCCGTCCGGCAGACTTACAGATACATGGGTATACGACAATAATTCAGCGCCCTCTACTGTAAACGATGGTAATTACACTTACGGCAATACAGAGCTTTTAAACAGTAAACTTAAAAGCAAATTGGAATATCACAGCAAATACATGGTGTATCAGGAAGGCATTTATATCGGTTACCGTTACTATGAAACAAGGTATGCCGACCTGATTGACGGCAATGGCAATGCCGATTCCGTGAAAGGTGCAAAGCACTCGCAGAAAGAATGGAATTACGATGAGGAAGTTGCTTTTCCCTTTGGTTACGGACTTTCTTATACAAATTTCACTTACAGTCAGTTTGATGTCGAACGTGACGGAAGCGATTATATTGTAACCGTGAATGTTAAAAACGACGGCGCTGTGTCGGGCAAGGGGGTAGTTCAGGTTTATCTTCAGAAGCCTTATACAGATTACGATAAAGAGTACGGCATAGAAAAATCTGCTGTCGAACTTGCGGGTTATGCAAAAACCAGACTTCTTGCGCCGGGAGAAGACCAGACGATTACTGTAATTGTTCCCGAAGAATATTTCAAAACTTATGATGCTAACGGCGAACAGACTTATATTATAGAAGAAGGTACGTATTATCTTACTGTAGCCAGCGATGCGCACGTTGCCGTCAATAATATACTTGAGTTGGAAGGCAAAGATGTATCTCAGACGGTAATGGGCGGTACGGGCAATACCAAACCTGTATTTTTCGGCAAAGAATTTGTATCGGCGGTAGAACAGGAAGAAGATTTCTGGACATATTCAAGGTCTTCGCAGACGGGTGAGGATATTTATAACAGGTTTGATTCCGGCGATATAAACAAATATGAAAACAGAGGCAGCAACAGCGTAACGTGGCTTTCGCGCAGCGACTGGGACAAAACTTATCCCGTAAAAGCCGCAGAGCTCACGCTCAACGCTAAAATGGCGAGCGATCTGGATTACGATAAAGAACCTTCAGACGAAGGGTATGATATGCCTGAATACGGGGTATTCGCCAGCGGTGCTGACGGTACGCCCGATACAAAAAACGGCGACCTTGTCGCATACCAGTTTATGAATGCGCCGCTGTATCCTGAAAATGCTGAAGATCCGGATGAGGTTTATAATGAGAGCGACGGCCTCACCTACAGGGATTGGGAAGACAGGTGGAATCAGTTGCTTGACCAGATGACTATTGAAGAACAGGTATATATGGTGGTCAATTCATATCATTGGATACAAGGTGCCGAATCAATAGCTCTGCCTGCTTCGCGTCAGGAAAATGGCCCCGTAGGCATAACAAAAAGAGAAGAACCTTTCTTTTCGTTGCCCAACGATGCAACCATACGCAATGGTACGGGATGGGTATGGGTATCTTATCCGTGCGCAGGTATAATTGCGGCATCTTTTAACAATGAAGTTGCGCAGAATATCGGAGAGCACAAGAGCGAGGATATGTTGTATCTCGGTTATAACGGAATATACGGTCCCGGCGTAAATCTTCACCGCAGCCCTTATGGCGGACGCGCTTTTGAATATCCTTCGGAAGACCCGTTCCTTGCGGGAATGATTGAAGCGTATGAATGCAAGGGCATAGAAAGCAAGGGCTGCCTTGCATATGCAAAGCATTTTGCGCTTAACGATATGGAAACAAACCGCGTTAATTGCGGCATATGGGCCAACGAACAGACTGTAAGAGAGATATATCTCCGTGCGTTTGAAATTGTATTCACCGAAGGAAAAGCAAGCGCTACGATGAATGCGTATACCCGAATCGGCACAACGTGGAGCGGTTCAAGCTATGAAATGATGACGGAAGTGCTGCGCGGCGAGTGGGGTTGGGACGGTCTTGTAATATCCGACTGGGATACTACGGGCAGCGCAATGTCCAAACTTGACGGCGTGCTTGCTGGTACCGATACTTTTGACGGTAACAATGATATATCTGTTCTCACTCAATATGCAGACAATGCCGCCGTGGCGCAGGCCATAAGACAAGCGGCAAAGCGCGTGATATATAACGTTGTCCGCACTAATGCAATGAATGGAATGACTATAAGTTCTATAACTATAAAAGTTACTCCTTGGTGGCAGACGGCGCTTCTTGCAACCGAGTGCACGTTAGGCGCGCTTACAGCGGTCAGCGCAGGTATGTTAGTTGCCTCTGTCGTAATAAACAGACGTAAGAAGAGTAAATCTGTGCCAGTTTCTTCGGATGATTAAAGCTTAGTTATTTAAAATGCCTTTTAATTTAAGATGTAAAAAAAATATTGTTTTTACAGAAGGCTGCCCTCTCGCCAGGCGGGAGGGCAGCCTTTTGTAACGCTTTGCAGAATTTATCTGCTTGATGTCAAAATTTTTATTATTTTTTACATTATTGCACTTATAAATTAAAAGATTGTTCAGTTTCTTTTTAACCGCGTTTCCAATAGCAGTTGCCGTAATCCGATGTAAGATAATTAACCGCGGTGGCTGGATCTTCAAGATCACTGCTTGAAATGTCCGTTCCGCTCGTCGCTTCGCTTGAAGTGGAAACCCACCAGCCGTCTGTAATTTCAAATGTTACGCTTGTAAGTGCTCTGCAGCCGGAAAAAGCATACTCGCCGATAATAGTTACGCTTTCGGGGATAGTGATGCTTGTAAGCAAATCGCAGTTCCTGAACGCAGAACTTCCTATGCTTGTCACGCGTTCGGGGATATTGATGCCCGTAAGCGAGGTGCAATAATAGAAAGCGCCGCTTCCGATGCTCGTCACGCTGTCGGGGATTAATATGCTTTCCAATGAACTGCAACCGTGGAACGCATCATAGCCGATGCTCGCCGCGCCGTTCGGTATGTTGACGTTTGAAAGCGAGGAGCAATAATAAAATACACCATTTTCAATGCTCTTTACACTGTCGGGGATGGTTATGCTCGTAAGCGAGGAGCAATACTCAAACGCATAATTACCTATGCTCGTTACGCTGTCGGGTATGTTGACGCTTGTAAGCGAGGCGCAATACCCTAACGCATATTTTCCTATACTCGTCACGCTGTCGGGAATATTTACGCTTACCAGAGAGCTGCAATTAAAAAATGCAGAATCTCCTATTGCCGTCACGGGAAGTCCGTTGTATGCGGAGGGAACAGCAATGTCGGCATCGGTACAAGTGCCTATGCCTGTAACCGAATAACTGACTCCGTCGTTATTCAGCGAATAAACCAGCCCCGCGCTTATTTTGCGGGCGTCGCAGACCGAACAGATACCGTCTGCAAAAGCGTGCTCCGCTTTGTCGCTCACCTGGTCGGAATGCTCGCAGCTGGCGGCGTGCCAATGATATGTTTCGTCGTAAGACCAGTCTTTTGAGAAGGTGTGCCCCGTTGCCTTTATCGTTTCCCTCTTTGGCTTGTGGCATAAGGAGCATTTGCATTCCTTATAGCCGTCTTCCGTGCACGTTGGTTCTTTCGTTACCCATTCGCCCCAGCTGTGCCCGATTGCAGAAATGACGGTAGAAGATTTGTTTGCAATCTCTTCTTTCCCTTCCGCGTCGGAAAAATATTTGCCGCACGTACGGCAGACCCAATATTCCGAGTTTCCTTCCTCGGTGCAGGTGGCGGCTACTGCGTCGAAATGTTGCATCTGATGCTCGTGCGCAGTTTCTTCGTCGGAAGGTTTGCACGCTGCCAAGCCGACCGCGAAAAATGCTGTCATCAGGATAGCCGTCGCTGTCAATAACAGTTTTTCTTTCATTTTTTCTCCTCCCAAATATTTTTTGCAGGCAATAAAAAGCGTGCATTCAACCGAAGACACGCCCTGCATCAGTATCTCCGATTGTCGGATAAAAACTTTGACATAACGGAAAACAGAATTGAATTCCTGTTTGTATCCGTAATGCAATTGCTGAGTTCAAGTTGCACTTACAGTGTACCATATAGATTTTCAAAATTCAATGCCTATTTTTCTTATGTCGCATATCATTAGTAAACTGTTGCAAAATTCTTACATTGCTTCAAATTTGATAAACTTACCGTATAAAAAATATGCGTAGCTATTTTTTTGCATAATTTATATTTTTTGAACAGCTAACCGAGTGTCGGAGTGAATAAGAATATTTTTTAATGTTGATTTTTTTGTAAGCATAAAATATAATTTTTCTTGGTTAAGTCGGGTTTATCGGTGCGCAGGTTTATCCGCTGTGATTTGAACGATACAATTTTTAGACGTTCAAAATTAAGCATATTAAATGCATTTTTTACCACCTGCGTTAAAATTCTGTCCACATAGGACAAGTTCAGGCATTTTTAAGTCATGCGGATATAATATATACGTTCATTCAGAAAAAATGATTTGAAGCGTTTTAAGGAGGGGAAATGTACAAGCTTGCGATTGTTGAAGATGACGATTGTGCTGCGCAGCAGTTGCAGTCTTATTTTTCTGAATATTCAAAAGAAAACATGGTTGAATTTGATATTCAGCGGTTCTGCAACGGCGTTGATTTTATCAGCGATTATCAATCTGTATACGATATAGTGCTTATGGATATAGAAATGCCGATGATGGACGGATTGGAAACTGCGCGCAGGCTAAGGGAGATGGACGAGAACGTTGTTCTTATTTTTGTTACCAATATGGCGCAGCAGGCAATAAACGGCTATGAGGTAAATGCCGTAAATTTTCTGGTAAAACCGGTTTCGTATTTTAAATTCAAGAACGCTCTCGGCAAAGTCATCGGCAGAATAGATATGGAGCGCAACGACGTTATAACAATAAGGGCAAAGGAATTTTTTTACAGATTGTCCGTTCGTGAAATAATTTATATAGAAGTTTACGGGCATTCGCTGTATTATTATACGACTAAAGGAAAAATAGAAGCGAGGGGTACGCTCGTTCAGACGGAAAAAGAGCTTGAGCCCTTGGGTTTTGCCAGGTGCAACGATTGTTATATTGTAAATTTGCGCTATGTACAGCAATTTAACAGCAAAGGGGTTAAACTTGGCGGCTGCGAAGAGGAAATACCTATCAGCCGTCGCAAAAAAAACGAGTTTTTGGATAAGCTTAACGTGTTTATAAACCGAAGTAACGGCTGAGAGAGAATATATAAATGGATATAGCTTTTGGAATCGTTGATTTTATTGCACTGAAATTTCCGACGAAAATACTAATAGCCGAGCTTTTGTTTTGCCTCAGACTAGAACGGCGCAGTCATTTCTGGTGGCGTTTTATTCCCTGTGCGGCTTTATTTCTGGCTTTGCCGTATATACAGAATGAATTTTCTATTATAATAGGCGGCTGGTTTGCACTATACTTTTTTCTGTATTATATTTATTCCATTTTTCTGATTATTTTCTGCTTTAAGATGGATTGGAAGACGTGGCTGTTCTATTGTTCATCCGCTTATGCCATGGAACATTGCAGCAGTGCGTTGCATCTTGCGGCAATAGATCTGTTCGTATCGCAGAATCCGCGCATGTTTTTTTCGTGGCAGGTTTTGTGCATCCGCCTTTTCGTCAATCTGATTACATATGTCATACTGTATTTTGTTTTTGTGTGCAAGGTGACAAGAACGGATACTTCGCTTATCAAATTTTCCTACATAGGCGTGATGAGCTTTGTCATTGTGCTCCTTGTTAATATTTTAAGCATATGGATGCTCCACCGCGGCAGGGATATGTATCATAACCTTTACGATGCTATATGCTGCATGCTCATACTTTTTGCACAGTACAGCATAGTGGTAATATCCGAATCTGTGAAAAAGAACCGCAGGATGCAGGCCATACTACATGAAAGGGAAGAGCAGAACAGAAGGGTGGAAGAGGATATAAAATTCATAAACATCAAGTATCACGACCTGAAACACTGGTTGTCGGAAGCAAACGGTTCGGGGTTGATGGCCATATCGGAAGGCGACATAAAAAAGCTCGGCGATTCGATGCGTGTTTATAATTGCTACTTCAAAACAGGCAATCCGTCGCTCGATGTGGTGCTGACGCATTTTAAAATGCTGTGCGAACGTTCAGGCGCGGAATTTTCCTGCATAATCGCGTGCAACATTTCGGACTATCTGGATGAAGACGATATTTATGCGCTTTTCGGCAATGCGCTGGACAATGCTCTTGAAAGCGTATCGGCTGAAACCGAGCCTGAAAAGAAGGTCATAGAGCTCACGATTTTAAAAAAGCAGAACATTCTTGCCGTGCATCTTGAAAATTATTGCGGACGTTCTCTGACTTTCGATGACGGTTTGCCCGTGACTACAAAGGGCGATTCCGTTGCCCACGGCTTCGGAATGAAAAGCATACGCTACATAGTTGAAAAATATGGCGGGCATCTAACCGTATCGCAGGAACGGGATATGTTCTATCTTGATATAATTCTTCCGCCTGCTTCTGAAAATTCTTCATCATGAAAAATGCCTGAAAAGGGCAGAAAATCCCCTCTCTTTCTGAATGGAAGAGAGGGTTTTGTTATATAATTTCATTTTTTGCAAGTTTGCCACATAAGTCGGAAATTGCTCCACATGGGTCAAAATTGCTCCAGTCGCATTGTTATGTGTTAAAATGCCCCTGCTTTCCGTGAAACGCAGAAAAAGGAGCGGAATGACAATATGAATCAGGAGGATAAAATGAAGCAAAAGGTCAAAAGAAAGGTAACAAAACTTTTGGGCGTAGCGGGCGTGCTTGCCCTCACGGCCAGCATAGGCACTTCAACATTGTTTGCCAGTGCGGCTTTCAACAGTGAAGATTTTGTTGCCGACGGACATAAGTATAAGTCCGATTACGAAAGTACTGACGAGCTGCTTGAAGCCGGCAGGGATACCAACCTTGAATTAGCCGAAGAAGGTTTTGTGCTTCTTAAAAACAGAGAGAATGCGCTTCCCATGGCAAAGACTGCGAAAGTTACGGTGCTCGGCGCTACAGCGGACACGCTGTCAACGGGTGGCGGCGGTTCGGGCGCGCAGAAAAGGCCCACTCTCGGCAACAGCGCTAATACCATAGCCAGCCAGGAAGAAAATACTCTTTTTGAAAGCCTCGATGCCGTAGGCATAGAGGTAAACCCCACGGTTAAAGCTCTGTATGAAAAACAGGAGCTTGCGCCCGCGAACGGCGTTGACCAGCTGAAATACATGGAGCTCTCGGAAGCAGCGGCGGATTCTGAATTTGCCGGCAAAAACTATGCAAAAACTGCCGACAATGTGCTTGCTTCGGCGGAAAGTTCTTTCAAAGATTATTCCGATGCAGCCATAATACTTATATCCAGAACGGGATCGGAAGGTGACGATAACCCTACATACGAAGCTCCCGGACACGCAGATAAAACTGACCATTATCTTGAACTTACAGACAGCGAAGAAGCTCTTGTCGCTTATGCGAAGATGCACTTCGATAAGATAGTTTTTATTGTGAACAGCCCTTCTGTAATGGAACTTGGCGATTTACAGGACGATGACGCTGTAAGCGCGGTAATATGGATAGGTCAGCCGGGCTGGAACGGCATAATGGCGCTCGGCGAAATACTTGTGGGCAACGTCAACCCTTCGGGAAGAACGGTAGATTTCTATATGCGCCGTTTCGAAAGCGACCCCACGTGGTACAACTTCGGCCCTTATGCTCAGGCCAACTATGCCCTCAACGGTAAACTGGAAATGCCCGGCGGCGAAAATCAGGGTGGCGGATTCGGCGGTTCAGGCACGACTATACCAATGAATCCCGATGCGTATTCGGAAGAAGACTGGTCTGAAATCATAAATAATACGGGCAGAGCCGTTGACTATGCCGAGGGCATATACATGGGCTACAGATATTATGAAACCGTTGCGACCGACCTCAACGCAGCCGATACCGACGGCGAAGAGGGCAACAAGGCGGGCGACCAGTGGTATGCCGAAGAGGTGGTTTATCCCTTCGGTTACGGTTTGTCCTATACCTCGTTTACTCAGGAAATAACAGAGGTTACCGGCGACCTTACCAACGCAGACGGTCAGATTTCCGTAAAAGTCAAAGTAACAAATACAGGCGCAGTTGCGGGCAAGGAAGTTGTTCAGCTTTACAGCACGCCTCCTCAGAAGACGGGTGAAGGCGCTATTGATAAGGCTGCCGTAAACCTTGTAGGTTTTGAAAAGACAGATTCCATCGCTCCCGGCGCCAGCGACGAAGTTACTGTAAGCATTGCGGTAAAGGACCTCGCTTCCTTTGACCAGAACGCAGTAAACCAGGACCTCGGCGAAGGCAAGACGGGCGGCTATGTGCTTGAAACGGGCGATTATGTGCTCTCCATCCGCAAAGATTCTCACAGTCTTGCAAACGAAGATGAAACAAAGTCGACAAAAACGCTGACTTGCTCAACGGCGCTCGGCTGGGATGAGGACGGCAACCCCGCAACCCCCAACAACATCTTCTCGCAGACGGGCGAAGAAAACGAATGGTCGATGTACAACGTCAATGCAAATGCGTGGACGGTATCTGGCGAAGATCATTACCTTCACCGCAGCGGACTTTTAAACGAGGATAAGACGGCTCCTTCTGACCTCACAGCGCTTTCATGGCTGCTTACCGACGATAACGAGTTTAAGGATGCGGCGTTCAACGTAATGGAACTCATGTACAACAACAGCGTTGACGCCGACTTCGATAACCCCATGACGGTGGAGAATGAAGATGATTTCATGACTGCGTGGGCAAAAGTCAAAGAGGATATGGAAGGCCTTACCCAGGGAGCAGGCACAAAGGACGCCGACGGCATGTACGAAACAAAACTTTACGACATGATCGGCAAGGCGTACGACGATGCGGCGTGGGACGACTTCCTTGATCAGGTAACGTGGGAAGAGATGGTTTCCGTTGTAACCAGCGGTTCGTTCTCAAATACCGGACTTGCAAGCATAGGCAAACCTCAGCTTTCAGACGTCAACGGTCCCATACAGCTCGGCTCAGGCTGGGCGTGGGTAGTTGCTCCCGTAGTTGCTTCCACCTGGAACAAAGAACTTGCCAACAGACAGGGCGAAATAATCGGCAACGAATCGCTCTGGCAGGGTGGCGTTGGTTGGTACGGCCCCGGTCTTAACACCCACCGCAACCCCTTAAGCGGACGTAACTTCGAATACTACTCTCAGGACGGCATTCAGGGCGGTCTTATAGCTGCTGCCGTTATAAAGGGCGCAACCGATTACGGCTGCCACGTGTATATGAAACATTGCTTTATGAACGATCAGGAAACCATGAGGTTCGAAAGCAATATGTTTACCACGGAACAGGCAATGCGTGAAATTTACGCAAAGCAGTTTGAAATAGCTGTAAAGAAAGGCAACTGCGACGGCATAATGCTTTCCTTCAACCATATAGGCGTGCAGTCCTCCGCAAGTTATGCGCTCAATACTCAGTTGTACACCAACGAGTGGGGATATCGCGGTTATACCGTCACCGATATGCACTTTGACGGCATCGGCTGGACCGGTTGGAATATGATGCGCGGACTTACAATGCCTCTCGGCAGCGTATCGGGCGAGGCAACCGGCGTTGTAGGCACATGGGATGCGGCAAAGAACTGCGTGGTCGTTGACGGCGAAGAAAGCTACACCCAGTGGTACTGGACCAGGGAACTTTTCAAACGTGCATGCTTTGAGACTCTCAACAGCAACGGTATGCTTAACGGCTTAGACGTGAACGAAGTGCTCAGCGTTGAAGATATGGAAGTAAACCGCGGTTCTTCTGTAAAAATTGAAACTATAAACTCTTCTTATGATTTCGGCGCAGTATTTGAAAACGGTTATTCGATTGAGGTTAGCGGACTTCCCGAAGGACTTTCTGCAAATTCTGCGGGCGTAATAACGGGCGTGCCCACCGAAAAGGGTAAATTTACCGTTACGGTAACGGTAAGCGGCAAGGGCGATACTGCTTACATAAGCGGTTCTGCAAGCTTTGTTCTCACTGTAGGTCCTCTTGTAACTCTTTCCAATATGGCTCCGATAGCGGGCGAAGCTTTCTCGGCTACGCTTGTTACCCCTGTAACTCTTACGGAAGATAACTATAACCCCGACGCAACTCCCGGTAGGGATACCGTAGGTATCTATACTTCTGTAAGCTATGCGGCTGAAGGCCTTCCCGAAGGTCTTACTCTCAATGCGGAAACGGGTGAAATCACCGGTACACCCGCAGAGGAAGGCGAATATAACCTTACCCTTACCGTAACTTATAAAAAGATAGCTCGGTCGGGCGGCGGCCGGAGACCCAGCTATAAACTTGTCGATGAAGTGTTTGCTTCTGAAATAACGCTTACGGTAAAGGCGGAAGCCGAAAGCATAACCATTGAAATAATCGACGGTTACTGGTACATTAACGGCGAAAATACCGGCATAAGCGCAATAGGTCCTGTCGGCCCTCAGGGCCCTGCGGGACAGGATGGTGCAGACGGCGCTGACGGCGCAGACGGTCAGGACGGCGCACCCGGCAAAGATGGTGTCGGCATCGAGAGCATGGCGATAAACGATAAGGGCGAGCTTGTCGTAACCTATACGGACGGCACGTCTGTAAACCTCGGTGTAGTTGTCGGTGCAGACGGCGCTGACGGTGCAGACGGTCAGGACGGCGCACCCGGCAAGGATGCCGAAGGCGGCTGCAATTCTTCGGTAGGCACTACAGCTGCAACCGCTGTGTTCACTTTTGCGGCAGTTGCTCTTATGATTGCGCTTTTCAGAAGAAAGCGTGCCGATAAGTAATAGTTTTTGCAATGAATTCCTGAATAAGGAATTGGTGTAACAAAGGGCATCGGCGTAAATTTTTACGTCGATGCCTTAAACTGTAAAATAACGACAGGAGGTAACTATGACTTTTAAAATAATCAAAAAATTCACCGCTGTAACATGCGCGGGCTTGCTGTTGTGTTCGGTAGGCCTTGCTGCCTGCAGCGGAGATGACGAGACCGTTTCGCAGTACACAATTACCGTTGACTACAACGACGGTTCATCCAGACCGGCTACCATATTTGTGGATGAGGGCGATGATATCGAAGAGCCCGACGCTGCGCGAGAAGGTTATCAGGTAGATTATTGGTCTACGGATGAAGAGGGGAAAAATGAGGTTACTTTCCCCTATACTCCGACGGGCGATACCACGCTGTACGCGCAGTGGCAGGCGGCCGTCTATACCGTTACGTTTGATTTCGGCGTAGAGGATGCTGAAAATTATGAGGTCAGCGTGGAATACAATAAAACGGTGGACGCGCCGTCGGAAGATAAATATCCCGAAAATGAAGGGTTCACACTTTATAATTGGATGACCGCTAAAGAAAACGGCACGGTGGTTTCTTTCCCTTATACAGTTACTGGCGATACGACTTTCTATGCCGACTGGGTAAGCGACGAGCAGGGATTGTTCACCGTTACTATAGATCTCAATCAGGAAGAACTTGAAAACACTTACGACCCCATAACTGTCGCTGGCGGAGACAAAATAACTTCTGCGCAACTCCCCAACCTCAGAACTGCGTACGACGGCTACATATTCAACGGTTGGTCGCTGACTGCCGATGCCGCAGAGAACGACATAATAGAATTTCCGTTTACTCCCGAGGGTGACGTTACTCTGTATGCAAACTGGACGCAGAGGGAACTTTCGGTACGTTACAGTTATAATGATTTCACGCACGATGACGATGAATATTTCCTCACGCAGAAGGTAATGGGCAGGGAATACGCCTCCGAACCCGAAGCCGTGCCCGAGCGCGAAGGTTTTACGTTTATCGGGTGGTACGACGCTTATGCGGGCGGAACGAAAGTGGAGTTCCCCGCAATGATAACGGCAACCACAACTTACTATGCTTACTGGCGCGCGGATGCCGTTGAAACGGACATATTCGATGCCGAATATACCGCGTTCAATCCTAACGAAAAGTTCCCCGGTTACTCCGGTGCGTCCAACGGCGCGCAGATAATAAGACCTGACGAAAAGGGCGTTTTCAATGCCACCTGTGAAGGAAAGCCTAACGGGTACTATGTATCGTATCTTTTCAAAAAAGGCGCTACGCTTACTTTCAACATTCATTCCGATAAGGCGGTGGATAACGTAGTGCTGTATGCCAGCCTCGGACTTGAATTTATGGATAATGTAACTTTCTCTTCGGATGAAAACAGCCCTTATTGCTATCAGTTCATTGTAAACGGAAAAGTTGTGGATTACAGCCTTACCATAAGCGGACTTCCCAACGTGGGCGAAAGCGGCGTTTACAGTTCTGCGCTCAAAGAATACAGAATAGGCAATATATCGCTTAAAGAAGGAGATAACGTAATTCAGCTTGTAACCAACAACACCACGCCTGTAGGCGGCACGTCTGAAGCAATGGCTCCTAGCGTGGACTACATAAGGCTTGACGGGTACGGCGATGCAACGCTTTCCTGGAATCCCGAACTCGATTCGCTCAACAGGAAACTTGCCAATAAATCCTGATGCGGGGTGAAAGATGAAAAAGAAAAACTGGTTTTTCAGTGCGGGCACAATAGCGTGGTTGTCTGTAACTGCTTTTCTGCTTGCGCTTCTTATAGCTTTTACCGCATTGTGCGTGCCCGATACCGCGCTTTATCATCCTATAATGGCAACGGTGGCGGGCGGCAAAACGCCTATATACGGCGACGAAGGGTTGGATATTTATAAAAAAGAATACTCTTCAAAATCCAAAGCCGTAGAAGCGGGCAATGAACTCAATGTACGCATAGCGGAAGAAGGCTTTACCCTTCTTTTAAATGAAAATAACGCTCTCCCGCTTGAAAAAGGCAGTAAAATAAGCGTGTTCGGCAAAAATTCCGTCAACCTCGTGCTGGGAGGAACGGGATCGGGCGCGGGCGATTCCAGCGGTGCGGCAACAATCTTCGACGGCCTCGAAGAGGGCGGATTTGAGTATAACAAAGAGCTGCGCGAGTTTTATGAAAGTTCTGCTTCTGGCAGCGGACGTTCCCAGAGTCCGGCTCTCAGCGGAGGTTCTGCGTCTGCTCCTACCCTTGAAATAGGCGAAACTCCCGTAAGTTCCTATCCCAAAGACGTTATTTCAAGTTTTTCGGATTATAACGACGCGGCGCTCGTGGTTATATCCCGTCTCGGCGGAGAAAGCTGGGACCTTCCTCGCTTTCAGAGCGACGATTCCTCGCGCCACTATCTTCAGCTTGATAAAAACGAATATGCCATGCTTGATATGGTTACCGCGCGTTTTGAAAAAGTGGTGGTGGTGCTCAATACACTGACATCTTTCCAGTGCGACTTTATATCGGAATATAACAATGCATCCCAAAAGCGCATAGATGCCGTTTTATGGATAGGCGGACCGGGAAAGACGGGTGCGCTGGCAATAGGTTCGCTGCTCAACGGCGATGTCAATCCTTCCGGCAGGACAACCGACATATATTCGGCTGATTTTACCGCAGACCCTACGTGGCAGAACTTCGGCGACGGCTCGCAGACCACTGCGGACGGAAGTCAGAATACCGCCTTTGAGGGGACAAGCGGACAGAATATGGTAATGTATGAAGAGGGCATATATCTCGGTTACCGTTATTATGAAACTCGCGGTTACGAAGAATTAATGGCTAACCCTTCTTCGCACTGGTATGAAGATAACGTTATATTTTCCTTCGGGTATGGTCTTTCTTATACAAAGTTCAGTCAAAGCCTGACTTCGGAAGGAGAACTTACAGATAAAAACAGCACGCTTACTTTTAAAGCGCAGGTAGAAAATATAGGCGAAAGAAGCGGCAAAGATACCGTTCAGCTGTACGTTACAAAGCCGTATATTCAGGGCGGAATAGAAAAGTCTTTTGTTGAACTTGTGGATTTTGCCAAGACCGATGTCCTTGAAACTGAAGGCGAGGGCAGAACGCAGACGGTAACTTTTACCGTAAATGCCTATGACCTGGCAAGTTATGATTATAACGACGCCAACAAAAACGGTTTTTGCGGATATGAGCTGGATGCGGGCGATTACGTCTTTTATATAAGCAACGGCTCTCACGTCGCTGAGGACGCATACGACAGCGTAACTGTCACTTTGCAGAAAGGCATACAGTTCTCCGATGACCCCGTCACGGGCAATGCTGTGGAAAACAGGTTCACTACAGACGATTATTTCGATTCGCAGTACAGGCTCAGCGAGTTCGATATAGAGGACGCCGAAGGGTATACCCAGACGCGCAAAGGCATGTCGCGCACCGACTTTGCAAGGACTTTCCCCACAGCGCCTATCAGGGAAGAGCGTATGATAAAGGCGGATGAACTCAACGGCATGAGCGAGCAGTCCGCGCTTGAAAGTTATGCGCATAACAATACAAATCTTGAACAAATGGTGAGCGAGCTTGAAGAGGCGGTTAACGATGATGCTGCAGGAGAGGAGGCTCTTATGCTGCGCGATCTTCTTAATGAAGAAAACAAAGTGGATTTCAATGACCCGCGCTGGAATGCTCTTCTCAACCGCATTACCTTTGAAGATATGCTCTATCTTGTAAATCATGGCGATTTCAAAACAACTGAAATAGAATATATCGGCAAAAACCTTACCAACGATTCCGATGGCCCTGCGGGCTTTGCAAATTTTATGGCGGGACTTTCTGCGCATTACAAAAACAATATAACCTTCGTGTGTGAAATTGTCGTCGGCGCTACCTGGAATAAAGACCTTGCATACCAAATGGGCAAAATGGTTGGCGAAAACGGACTTTGGGGCGATGCTGAAGGTACTGGTCTGCCTTATACCGGTTGGTATGCTCCCGCGGTTAACCTGCACCGTTCGCCTTTCTCCGGTCGCAATTTTGAATATTATTCGGAAGACCCCGTGCTTTCCGGCAAGCTTGCGGTAAACGTAATAAACGGCGCAGCGCAGAAGGGCGTATATACCGATGTCAAGCATTTTGCTCTGAACGATCAGGAAACAAACCGCTCTGGCGTTGCAACATATTGCACCGAGCAGGCTATGCGCGAACTTTACTTCAAGCCTTTTGAACTGGCGGTAAAGGGGGCGGACGACCCTTCGCAGGTTAAAACGGCTTTGGCAGACGGCGTGCAAGAATACGGCGGCACAACAGGAATGATGTCTTCGTTTAACCGCATAGGCACGCGCTGGACAGGTGGCGATTACCGTCTCATGACGGAAATATTGCGCGACGAATGGGGCTTCAAAGGACTTGTTATAAGTGATTACAAGACCGAAGCGTTCATGGATGCAAGACAGATGCTCTATGCTGGCAACGACCTGATACTGGTATCTACAAGCGATCTTATGTGGAACGATGCTGACCCCGACAGCCCCGAGGATATGGCAGTTTTGCGCACGGCGGTAAAAAACATTCTGTATACGGTTGCAAACAGCAACTCCATACAGGTGGATATAGACGGATATCGCACCGAATGGTGGGTAACGCTTACATATGTGCTCTATGGCGTCGTAGCGGCAGGTTCTGCGGTATGGGGATTCTTTGTAATCCGTAAGGCAATTAAAAGGCGGCGCTAAAAAAAGAATAACATAGCGTCATTTCCTCCTCAACCCGAACGGGCGGCGGTCTGCATCGGCAGCTCTTTACTGCTTGAAGGTGCTGAAGGATGAGAACGTTCCTATGAAACGGAAAATCCGGGTGATTCTTGGTGCAGCTGAAGAAACAGGCAGTGAAGATATGCGGTATTATTTTTCAAAATATAGCCATTGTTAATTATAATTGATGTGTATGTTTCATCTATTGAATGCTGGCGGTTGAACGCACGTTTTAAACTTGCTTAGATTGTTTTTGCAAATTCATATGATTTATTTTGGTTAAGGAAAATATCATTGACCCCCGGTTATGCCGCAACGAATGCTAATAAAGTCAGTTTAAAACGCTATTTGCCGCAATCGGGTTGATTAAGCAAATTCCATTTTTATGCGGATAATAAATTTTTGCGGCTTGTTTATGATTTGTGTTTCTGTTTTTGTTTTCGGATATAAAAATTTTGGGACGGTAAGATTATATACTTGATAATGCGCGCGCGAAAAGTGCATTTTTGTCGCTTGCAAGACTATTGATTTTTAAAAATTGGTATGCCATATTTTTATCCGCAGAAAAAATTATCAGGCGTAAAACTTAATTTTGTTCTGCAACTGAGTGGGGGGATATAATTTCTGTTGCGATAGTGGAAAATGAAAAAGCAGTCGCAAAACTGCTTGCAATGTATTTGGACAGATATGGCGGCAAAAACGTCAATATTTCCGTTATAATCAGGTAAATTTTAATTAGTCAAAATAAAGGCATTATAATAAAAAACATATAATTATGGCGTGCGCCTGCGGAAAATTTTTCGCAGGCACATTTAATTTATATTGCATTTTTTATGTTTAATATATGTTGTAATTTAAAGCTTTTTTCTTTTTGGTAAAATTGTGTTTTTTGCCGATAAAATATTTTTT
>CAJLLH010000006.1 GCA_905207385.1 uncultured Eubacteriales bacterium | reverse complement strand
ACGAATATAGATTATTTGTATATTTATTAAAATAATATGTTTTACCTAATATATAGGCAACCTTATCGTATTTTTCAAGTCTAACAAAATAGGCAATTGTGTATATAAATATTTCATGCAATAAAATAGCCTGCAATTCACTAAAATTGGCGTGTAACGCACTTATACCATTTTCAGTTTTCTCAAGAAATGCCGCAATCTTTTTTTCTGGTGAATCCACATATACCCAGTTTTTAATTAGGTCCAAATACTCATTCCTTATAGATAACAATCCGCTATATTTATCTAGATACTGCTTAAAAAATACATCATTACCGGTACTGTTAATGTCATCCGTTTTATATGATAATATCTTATCTTTAATATCATCTAAATAAATTATAAAATTTGATTATTGACTTCCTTGTTGGCTTGATTTTTAAAAGAGGAAAATCGTACCGCAATTTTGGGTTCAAAAGAAATTGACCCTGTAACCCAAGCAGGGATTTTACCCAGCTCAGGCTTTCTATAAACCGTTTCGCCGCATAAAGTTTTTATTAAAAGCTGAAATTCGGTATCGTACTTTTCCTCATCAGCTAAATCAATATAATATGTCGAACCCAGATAAGCTGGTTTATAGATTTCACCATTTGATCCCTTCTCAAAAACAATAGGTATTATTTTTGTTTGATTAACATTGTTATATAATTTTTCAGATATTATCTGCGTTTCCTTACCAACCCCGCCCTGACGATTATCCGCTTTTTCTTGGTATGTTTTATTTAGGATTAACAAGATATTAGTGACAGAAGGATCTTTCACACTCTTTTCCATAAAGTCATTCAGCTCATTTCCAGGCTTCATTTCAAATTTATCAAACAATACATCTATGCCAATACTCATTAATGAGTTAGCAAATGCCGCGACTTTATTCACGTAAAATTCAGACGTCCAAGCATACGATATAAAAACTTTTGGATGCTCTATCTTTGGTTTATTCATTTCCCTTTCCCTCTTAAATTTCATCTTTAAAAATTTCTTATCATTGATTACTTACTATACTTATAGGTAATCATTTCCTGATTGACCTTGTATATAGCTTCTTTTTTCTTATTGATACTCTTTTCAAGCAGACCGTACTCGGTTAAACCATTCAATGCCTTCAATGCACCTGCTTTTGTCATAGAGCCCTGGATATATTCAAGAAACGCCTTATAGTTAAAATACCCCTCCGGATTATGCACTATTATCTTTTTCAGATATCCCATCTCCGTAGATGTCAGTGTATCCCCCTTCTTTGAAAGCTGATCTTTAATGCTTTCAAGGTTTTTATATAACAGGCTATACTTAGTTGCCGTTTCCAATATATAACCAAGGAAATAAGTCAAATCATTGTGTGTAAGCCGCGTATTAATAATTGCCCGATAATAATCCTTTTTGTTGTCATTAATCGCTTCACTGATAAACATCGGCGCGGCGGTAATCTCATATATCAGGTTGAGCCAGAAAGAAACCATTCTGGCAGTTCTACCATTATAATCAAAATACGGGTGAACATACAGAATGTAATAATGGCATATATGAGGTATGAGCAATCCATATTTTTTTATATTTTCATAGGATTGTACAAAATCAAAAAGACTGTTCATACACTCGTCAATCATTGATACCGGAGCGCCGTCAAAATCACCTACCGATACAGTATCGTCACGATAGTATTCCCCCTCTTTCAGCTTATCCTCCTCGTCCAAGCAATCTTTACTTAATAAACTATAAAGCTTAAACAAGTTCTCTTTATTGAAAGCAGGCCTATCATTGAAAATATACGTAATGGCGTCAAACATATTTTTAATTATGACATCATTGCGGTCTTTCAGTTCCTGCTTCTGAAAGATCTCCTTAACGCGCTTATGTGTGGTATTAACATTCTCCACGTTGAGAGTGCCTTCAACCTCTGAATAGAGCCTTGACATTAACATGTCGTCAAAATGCCTGTTAAAAATAGGCTGCTTATACAGCTCAAGATCTTCAAGGTATGTGGATAAATACTGATCTATTTTTTCTGCGAGATACGCGCCTTTAACATAGAAACAGTATTTTGAATTGAAGGTCTTAAGGGGCAACTTCTTTATGCGCCCTGCAACTTCATCTATTAAACTATCCTTTTCCGCAAGAAATTCAGAAAGTTCGTCCTTGGAAAACATAATGCCAAGCTTCTGATTATACCGCAAGTCTTCTATGCTGTAATAGTTATCTCCGAACACTAACTCGTAAAGCTTTTTCTTATCCATCACCCACTCCTGATTTTACCGTCTACTAAATTATAACTTTACGTTTACCATTTTGTCAACTATATTGTAAACTATATTATAAACCAATTTACACAAAAGTAAACATGCGGAAGTTAGTTTATTTTATAAACTACCAGACCTGAGATCTTAAGCAGAATAACGTTGTAAAAGTGCGAAAAACGCCTTTGTTAATTATTTTCATAGGCATTTTGCACCCAATTTTGCACCCAAAACGAGGGGGGTTTTATGAGTTGTCTGAAAAAGCGTGTTCATAATTAACGAAAATTTCTAACATTGCCTTACACCCAAAATTCGGGTGCAAGCCGGCAAACTTAAAAAAATTCAAGACAATAAAAAACGGCGATTTCTAAGCTAAAAATGCTTAAAAATCGCCGAAAACTGTGGTGCCCGAGATCGGACTTGAACCGATACGGTTTGTTCAACCGAGGGATTTTAAGTCCCTTGTGTCTGCCGATTCCACCACTCGGGCATGTTATTAAGTTTCAAATTGTGTTTATAACTTACGGGCACGACTAACCCATAAGATTTTAAGTCCCTTGTGTCTGCCGATTCCACCACTCGGGCGTGTTATTAAGTTTCATAAAATGCACACCGCTCACACATTCTGCGCAAGTTGTAACTTTTAAGTCCTTTTCACATGCCTGTTCAGACACACGAACTTTAAATAGACTTTTCAAAAATGTGCAGAAGTTAAACAGCAACTTAATTACAAAAGAAAAAGTGCTTTAAGCGCGAAGCTTAAAGCACTTTTTTGGAGGCGCCACCCGGATTTGAACCGGGGAATCAGGGCTTTGCAGGCCCTTGCCTTACCTCTTGGCTATAGCGCCGCATAAATAAAAAAAATAGTGCGGATGAATAATTGGAGCGGGAAACGAGATTCGAACCCGCGACATTCACCTTGGCAAGGTGACGCTCTACCACTGAGCCATTCCCGCATAATATTCATCCGCACTATCTTCCTGGTGGGAGCTACAGGGCTCGAACCTGTGACCCACTGCTTGTAGGGCAGTTGCTCTCCCAACTGAGCTAAGCTCCCGAACGCTTAAATAATATACCAAATCTGAAAATAAAAAGCAAGTATTTTTATCTGCATTTTTAGCTTTTTTGCAAATTTTTTTATAAAAATTTAAGCGCACACAATATATTCCGAGCGTACGATATCTATACACAATATATTCCGCTTGAAACTTTTTTGTTACTCGCTAAAAATTTTAAAAACTACTCTTACCCTCCGCTTTTTATTTTCGCGACGACTTGCTTTTGCTTATTTTATGTTCGCGCAAGGCATAATCGCCGCAGTTTACCGCCATACTTTATGGTTGCGGGAAATGCTTTCCGCTTTTTAAAACTTAAGATGTAAAATAAAAAATTAAAGTATAAACGTACGATTTGCGGGCAATAAAATGCTCATGAAAAATTTCTGTATAACTTTTTTTGTATTCATCATAATAATTGCGACAGCGGTTTTTGTGGCGGCTCGTTCGGAAGACGGCGCGGCGCATGCCGAAAACAGTGAATATCTGCGCATTCACGTGCGAGCCAACAGCAACAGCGAAAGCGACCAGTCGGTTAAATACATCGTTAAAGACGCCGTAGTAGAGTTCATAACCCCCTACGCCGCTCAGTGCCGCACTAAAGCCGAAACTATGGAAGTTATAAGTTCGGTTACAGACGGCATAGAGGACGTATGCGAACGCGTTCTGCGCGAAAACGGGTACAGCTACGGCGCGCACGCAGAAATACGCAGGGAAAATTTTCCGACACGCGTTTACGGCGACCTTACGCTTGAAAGCGGAGTTTACGACGCGCTTATAGTAGAACTGGGCACGGGCACGGGCGATAACTGGTGGTGCGTACTGTATCCGCCGCTGTGCTTTTCGTATGCGGAGCAGGACGTAGAATACCGTTCGCTTATACTCGACATAATCGCTGATTTTTTCAGTTGACATAAATTTTTTTAAGCCCCGTGCGGGGCATTACGGAGGGATAATGAAAAAGGCACTTAAAATAAGCCTGGCGGCGCTTTCTGCCGCGGCTGTATGCGCGGGCGGAGCGTTGTTCACGTCGGCGCAGGCCGATATCTGCGATATGCCGGCGACATATGCCGCCGTTCTTAAGCAGGGCGCGCGCGGAGGCGAAGTAAAAGAAGTTCAGCGCAGGCTGAAAAACTGGGGATACTACAACGGCAGCGTAGACGGCATTTATGGCCCTGCCACCGTCAGCGCGGTAAAATATTTCCAGAAAAAGAACGGTCTTACCGCAGACGGCATTTGCGGCAAAGCAACTTATGCGGCGCTCGGCATGAACGATTCCGTGCGCGTTCTGGAAAACGGAAGCACCGATTCGGGAAGTTCGTCTTCCGGCGGAAACTCAGATTATACAAGCTCTGATTTGTATCTTCTGGCAAAATGCATATACGGCGAGGCGCGCGGCGAGAGCTATACAGGTCAGGTAGCCGTAGGCGCGGTCGTTCTGAACAGGGTTAAATCTTCGCAGTTCCCCAACACCATTTCGGGCGTAATTTACCAAAAGGGCGCGTTTACCGCCGTTTCCGACGGGCAGATTAACCTTACGCCCAACCAGACGGCAATAAACGCCGCGCAGGACGCGATGAACGGCTGGGATCCGACTTACGGATGCCTCTACTACTACAACCCCGCCACCGCGACGAGCAGCTGGATTTTTTCCAGGCAGACCGTCACGACGATAGGCAAGCACGTTTTTGCCATATAGTTCAAGCTATATAGTTCTTGAGATACAGGAGGATTGAATGAGCGAAAAGAAAATTTCAAGCGGTGCCGCCAAGGCTGAAAGTCTTGAAAAAAAGACTACCGCAAAAAATAAGAGCGGACAGCCCGCCGCAAAAGAAGAAGCCACAGAAAATAAGCTTAAAATGCAGAACGCGCAGCTTGAAAAGCAGCTGAAAGATGCGGAAAAGAGCGAAAAAGCTGCCAAAACCGAAGAGGCAAAAGCGCGCAAAGAAGCACAAATGAATGCCGAAATTGCAGCTAAAGAAAAAAGACTTAAGGAAAAGGAGCAGCAGCGCAAAGTAAAAAAGGAACGCACGCCCGGCTTCGGAGGCTGGCTTGCAGCCGTTATAGCGCTGGGTGTTTCCACCTTAGCGCTGGGCACAATGCTGACGTTCGGCTGGATTAACTACAACGGAGTTCAGGCGGGCAGAGCAGACGATGCGGCGCACTCCCTTTACGAACTCAACGCAATTGTGGACAACCTCGACGCCAATCTTGCAAAGGCGAGAGTTGCAGAATCTGCAGGCGACAGAGCGAGAATATTTACCGACATCGCCGTAGAAAGCGAACTTGCAGAAAGCGCCATAGAGCGTCTGCCAGTAGCCGGCGACCTTACGCGCAGCATGACGGCGTTCATAAATAAAGTGGGCGAAAGCGCTCAGAATATGATTTATACCGTTGCGGGCGGCGAGGAGCTCTCCTCTTCGCAGATTGCAAGCATAGAGTATATGTACGAATGCAACAAGCAGATAAAAGAATTTCTGAACGGACTTACAACAAATTGCTGCCAGAAGGATATGATTGCCGCACTAGACGGCAAGGGTGCAATGTTTGACGGGTTTGAAGGCTATATAGACCCCGCAGTAGAAACGCCTAAGGAAATATACGACGGTCCGTTTGCCGAAAATACCGAGAAGGTAAGCGCGAAGGACCTTGACGGGCTGGAAGAAATTTCTGCCCAGCGCGCAGAGGAACTTGCAAGCGAATACTTTTCCGATTACGGAGTAAAAGACGTGCGCTGCACGGGCGAAACGCAGGCAGAACAGCTTACCTGCTACAACGTAACTATGAGCACCGACGACGGCGAATATTTTGCACAATTTTCCAAGGCGGGCGGCAAGCTTGTAATGTTCGACAGCCATAAGGACTGCTCGGACAAGATTTTCAATGTTGAAAACTGCAAAACCATAGCCGAAAACTTTTTAAAGAGCGTGGGATATAAAGGTCTTGTTTGCGTATGGGCCGGCGAAAACGGTGCGGCATGCAACCTTAACTATGTATACGAACAGAACGGCGCAGCCGTTTATCCCGACATGATTAAGGTAAAAGTATGCGAAGAACGCGGCATTGTAACAGGCATTGAGGCATTGCCCTACGTTCTGAATCACGTTGAAAGAACCATCGCAAGCCCTGCACTTTCCAAAGCTCAGGTACAGAAAAAACTTGGCGGTAAGCTTGATGTGCAAAGCTCGAGACTTGCAATAATACCTTTCAACGGCGGCGAAAAGCTTGCTTACGAGTTCTGCGGAACTTACGGCGGCAACACCTATTATGTATACCTGGATGCGAACAGCGGAATGGAACTCAATGTGTTTACTGTTGTCGGCAACCAGCTGATGTAAATAAATTAAGTTACAAATATTAGATTGCAAAGCTTAAGTTGCAAAGCTTAAGTTGTAAAGCTTTAGTTACAAAGCTTTAATATCATAGCTTAGCTTGCAAAGCTTAAATACGCCCGACTGTGGGGTTGCCGCAGTCGGGCGTAATTTATCGTAAATTTAATAATAAGTACTCACACAAAATTCATTCGACTATACAATCGGTAATTGCTTAACAAACTGCCTTTCAATACCTCAAGCAATTACCCCAACAGATTACAGATTGCGCTTCGCATCAGCTATCCTTAAAGCAACACTACTTCCACTGTAACAGCTATGCTTGAATCAGTTACATTTACAGCAGCTACTTTTGCAGTAGTTATCCACATAGCTGTTTTTGTGGCAGCTACCCTAGCAGTTCTTGCCCTTGCAACAGTTATCAGCATAGTTATTGCCGCTTAAAGTCGCCCACCATCAAATCAACTATCCTTGCAGCAGCTGCCCTAGCGGTAGTTCCCCACGCAACAGCTACCACTCCCTTTACATATTTTTGCGGTATGAAAACAAATAGGTTTAATAAGCAGAGCAAATCTGTTTTATGTCCTTAAAAAATATCTTTGATGCATATAAAAAGTCAGTTACTTATAAAAATTATACTCACGCCTAATACCTATTTACAATATAACTATGCATAACCATTATAATATGACAATTTAACTTTACTTATATTAATTTACAGCATTAACCAACCTGTTCAAATATATAAAAAAGGTATCCGACATCTGCGGATACCTTATAAATTAATGCTAAGTATTAAATTTGCGTATCGTTTTCTTCTGAAGTTTGCTGCACGCTTTCTATTCCGCCATCTTCTTCAGATTTACCTTCAGTAACACTGGCGGAAACTTTATCAGCTTTAACTTCTGTCTGCTTATCGGAAAAAGTTACTTTCTTTTTAAAAACAAACTTGTAAACAACTAAAGCCAGACCGCCGCCAGCAACAATGAATATTATGCTGAACGGAATAAACGTTGCTATATTATCCGGAAAATATGCATCCGCAATAAGACAACCAAAAAAGATTGAAAGTGCTATCCATATTATCCACAAAGTATTCAGTACAATAACTTTGATAAGATACTTTTTATCCATATGCCACCTTTAAAATTGCGCTAAAAATATTATTTGCGCCTATGATTATGTGCAAAATGCCTATATTGTTTCCCGTGAAACTTAAAAAGTTACATTGCGGCAGTTTTTACAAAGTAGAAATAGGTATCATCATCTCCGTCAGCCCTCATACCTGCCGATATCAAGGTATTTTTGCTGCGAATGTTTTGTTTATAGCATTTAGCCGTAACCTTTTCGATATCAAGTTCAAGAAAAGCATAACGCATGAGCCGCATCAATGCTTCCTTGGCAAAACCATTGCCTTCAGCTTCGGGTAAAAGCCTTACACCTATTTCACAGTCATTGCGATAACCAAAGTTGTGCAAAACCGCCTCGCCTATCAGAGCACCTTCAAAGAAAATGCCTAAAGGAATTTCTTCCTTGTTCTTAAAGTCTTCACGTATGCCGCGCATAAAATATTCAGCATCAGGTTCAGTAGAAGTATGCTCCCACCAATAGTAGCCCCAATACTTATTGCGTTCTTTATCGTATTCAAGCCTGAAAAATTCGTCAGAATAAATATCTGTAATTTCTTTGAGCTCTACGCGTTCGCATTTAATATCGGGCAAATGACTGAGCCCATCGATAGACCTTTTGGGTATTACATTATACTTATCTACCAAAGATACAGGATTATACTGCAACTTGCTCTTTCTTAACCCGCCGTCTCCGGCATCATCTTCTCTGTTTATATATCTGATTTCGGCATTGACAAAATGCTTAGCAAATTCATGCGATGTTGTAGCGTAAACGCCTTCATATTGGGTAAGCGCCTTTTCTACGTGCACAATAAGCTGATCGCCGCAAATTTCCCCTACCGAATAAGAAACAAGCTTACCCCCAACACGCAATCCACCGGCTTTTAGCCCAAGCGCATCAATCAAAGATGTAAGCGCGTAAACAGACTGCAACTCTTCGCGCGCAATAATCGTTCCTTTTGCTATTTGGCGCTCTGCAAATTCTTTCAAAAAGTCTGTGATTTCTGCAGCGTCGGCAGATGTTAAAGCGACAAACTGATAATCAGGATATAATTTTTTAAACTTATTAAGATGGTTGCGCTGACCTGAAAATTTTTTTCCGCTGAACTCAACAAAGTCCTGCGCGTTATATAAATAATCGCGCCAGCGACGCTTATTGTTAATGTTTACTTCATAACCATATCTGGCAACAAATTCAGATATTGTTTCGGCGGGAATGCTTGTATAATGCAAGCGCACATTATTTTGCTTACAATAATCTTCAATAGCATCCAGCGCTTTACTTTCAGAAACTTTATCTCCGGTCAGAGAAAGAGGATAATGAAAGTACGTTCTGCCCTGATAATATTCCTTAAAAATCAAGCACCCCTCCGCTACCGCATAATATTCGGTATAGTAATGCTGCCACATTACTTTGAATGCCGCGGAGTAATCGCTTATATGAATTTTACATTTTTTGAAGAACTCAATGTTATTGATAACGTCTTCAGTCGTAAGTTTTTTAAATTCCAGCATAAATTTATGTAAAGTTTTTTTCTATAATGCTATTATACGGCAATCGCATACATAAATCAAGCTCATAAACAGATATTTTGTAATAATTATATCCATTTTTGAGTTACATTAACCCAATTGCTTTGGTCCGACTTATGGCTTAGCATTTAAAAATCACCCTCGATTTTAAGCCCTTTACACAGAATAGCCGTTAAAAATTACGTCTTTATCGCTAAAATGGGCACTTTTTTATGCAATTTTTACCATTTAAAGCCTCTGAGACAGAATTTTTACCCATTTTTGCCCGTTTTGGCAGCATTTTTCAGGCAAAAATGCCCCCATTTCAGCCCAATATCAGCTTGTATTTATAAATTTATCAACTCAATCAAAGGTAATTATAATTTTTTAAGTATAAAGCATAGCTACTTACAATATTTTTACGGCATAGAATAGATTAAACGTGTTGAGCTTTAATCTGATACTTTTATAAAGTTTTACTTTTAAAACATAAGCCAGCTACGATTTATTGACGCAGCATTAAAACCTAAGCGCAAGTATTATATAACTGCGTTTTTTCTTTTCTTTTGATAGCTTTTGCTGCAGTACTGTACCCTACCGTTTTATTTTACTTAGCTTTTACAGTGCTTTTCTTTACAACTAAATCAAATTATGAAAAAAGTACTTCGGCGATTAAGCCGAAGTACTTTAATTAATTATTTTTGCTTATCAATTATATCCAGAATTTCTGAAATTCTGTCAAGGTCATCGCGCGAATAATAATCTATGTAGATTCTACCCTTCTTATCATTACCGATAAGACTTACCTTGGTGCGGAAAGTAAAACGCATTCTTTCAACCAGATCTTTAAGTTCGATTGAAGCAAGCGCACGTTTCTTCTTTTTACGCTCGTCCATTACTTCGGGAGGTATATTGTATGCGCGCACTTTCTTTTCAAGTTCCCTTACCGAAGACGCATTTTTTACAACATCTTTAGCAAACGTTACCTGGTCTTCAGGGGTAAGCGGAACAAGCGTCCTTGCGTGTCCTGCCGAAAGCTTGCCTTCAGAAACCATCATGATTACTTCAGGCGCAAGCGTAAGCAACCTGAGCGTATTGGCTACTGCCGGACGCGATTTGCCTATGCGTTCAGCAAGCTCGTCCTGCGTCAGCTTATAATCATTCATAAGTTGCTTCATTGCCGTCGCTGCCTCGATAGGGTTTAAATCTTCACGCTGGAGGTTTTCTATAAGGGAAATTTCTTTAATCTCCCTTTCAGTATAACGCCTTATAATTACCGGAATAGTTGCATTGCCTGCAAGCTTAGCCGCGCGATAGCGGCGTTCGCCTGCAATTATCATATATGTGCCGTCTTCGTTATCGTTTACGACTATCGGCATTATGACGCCGTGCTTTTTAATCGAATCAGAAAGTTCTTTAAGTGCCTGCTCGTCAAAATTCTTTCTGGGCTGATTAGGATTTGCCTTTATTTTATCCAAAGGCATGTCCTGCGCATTTTTTCTCTCTTCCTCGGTATATTCGAAAGGCTTACCGCCTTCGTAAACATGTTCAAAGGCCGCGTTTGTATCTTCAAACAGCGCTTCAAGTCCCTTACCTAAACCTTTTGCCATATCTTATCACTCCTTATAAATACATTAGAATTCCCGAAAGCATTACTGCTTGGAAAGGAATTCTTCAGTAAGCGCTTTATAAGCGCGCGCGCCTATACACTTAGGATCGTGCAATATTATAGGCTTGCCGTGGCTGGGTGCTTCGGAAAGTCTTATATTGCGGGGTATGATTATTTCATACAGCTTGCTCTTGAAAAACTTCTTGATTTCGCCTGCAATCTGCCTGGATATCGTAGCCCTTCCGCCATACATCGTAATTACTACGCCTTCTATCGTAAGTGCCGGATTAAGATGCTGTTTTACCATGGCTATCGTGTTCATAAGCTGACTCACTCCCTCCATCGCGTAATATTCACTCTGAAGAGGAATTATAAGCGAATCGGAAGCAACCCACGCATTGACCGTAAGAAGACCGAGCGAAGGAGGACAGTCAATAAATATGTAATCATACTTGTCCTTTACTTCTTCAAGTGCAGTCTTTAATATTCTGTCGCGATTGCGTTTGTAAACAAGTTCTACCTCCGCCCCCGTAAGGTCTACGTTAGCGGGAAGTATATCAAGAAGCGGGACCTGCGTAGGTAATATGTTTGCTGAAATTTTTTCGTCATCAATCAGTACGTTATAAACTGATTTTTTAAGGGCACTTTTGGAAAAACCTAAACCCGTCGTGGCATTACCCTGCGAATCGAGGTCAATAAGCAGCATGCGTTTTCCAAAATCTGCGCAATACGCCGCCATATTGACTACGGTCGTTGTTTTACCTACTCCGCCCTTTTTATTTGTAAAAGAAACTACTTTTGCCATATTGCCCCCGTTATAGGGCGGCAAAAATGTTTCACGGGAAACATTTTTGCCGCATTATTCGTTACTCGTACCTTTTAAAAGGATTTTCCGCCCTGGAAGAATCCTGCTCTTCCATATACTGAATTACTTCTGTATGGCTCTTGCCTTCCATAAGCATATCAACTTCTTCGGCGTAGATTGTTTCTTTTTCGATAAGAACCCTTGCCATATTATCGAGAACCGCACGATTTTCAGTGAGAATATTAATAGCACGCTCGTGAGCGGTATCAATAATCGAGTGCATTTCCTCATCGATAAGTTTAGCAGTCTCGTCGCTGTAAGTGTTGTGCGTTTCCATATCTTTGCCAAGGAAAACAGTCTGAGAGTTGCTGCCGTAAGTCATAAGACCAAGCTTTTCAGACATACCCCACTCGGTAACCATACGCTTTGCCATTTCGGTAACACGCTCAAGGTCGTTGGAAGCACCGGTAGTTATATCCTTTATTACCAGTTCCTCCGCTACTCTTCCGCCCAAAGCCATGCAAATAAAGTCTTTAATCTTTTCGCGCGACATATGCGAATCATCACTGTCAGGTCTCGTCATCGTATAACCGGCCGCATTGCCGCGGGGAATAATCGAAACTTCCTGAACAGGGTCGCAATGCTTACACTTCCTTGCTACTATCGCATGACCTGCTTCGTGATATGCAGTAATGCGTTTATCGCTTTCGGTTACAATCCTGCTCTTCTTCTGAGGTCCCATAAGAACCTTATTTACACCTTCGTAAAGTTCCTGGTTGCCGATAAAGTTTTTATTTGCTCTTGCCGCAAGAATAGCAGCTTCATTAAGAAGGTTTGCAAGGTCTGCACCGGAAAATCCGCTCGTTATTCTTGCTATAGTTTTGAAGTTAACGTCAGGTGCTAAAGGTTTGTTGCGCGCGTGAACTTTAAGAATCTGTTCCCTGCCCCTTACATCGGGAAGGTTAACGTATATCTGCCTGTCAAACCTGCCGGGACGCATAAGCGCGGGGTCAAGGATATCGGCGCGGTTAGTCGCCGCCATAACAATTACGCCTTCGTTAGATTCAAAGCCGTCCATCTGAACGAGAATCTGGTTAAGCGTCTGTTCACGTTCGTCATTGCCACCGCCAAGACCTGCACCTCTGTGCCTGCCTACAGCGTCTATTTCATCGACGAAAATTATGCAGGGCTGGTTCTTTTTAGCCATATCAAAAAGATCCCTTACCCTTGACGCACCGACGCCGACATACATTTCCACAAAATCTGAACCGGAAACTGAGAAGAAAGGTACGCCCGCTTCGCCTGCTACCGCCTTTGCAAACAACGTTTTACCTGTTCCCGGAGGGCCTACAAGAAGTACACCCTTAGGTATGCGAGCACCGAGGTCAGAGAATTTTTTAGGCTGCTTCAAAAACTCAACAACCTCAGCCAGCTCAAGTTTTTCTTCTTCCGCGCCAGCCACATCGGTAAAGCGCACTTTTATATTAGTTGAAATGCGCGCCTTGCTTTTTGCAAAAGACATTGTGCGCCCAGCACCGCCCGCTGTTGAACGGATTATAAGCCAGAACACAACGCACAGCAATATAAGACCGCCTACAGTAATCAGCGACGACCAGTAGCTGCCGGAATTGGGATTAGTATACTCAATTATAATTCCTGAATCTGCCCATCTGTCTATATCGGTTGTATCGCCGCTATAAAATGAGCGCGCAGACAAAGTATACACAGAACCGTTAACCGCATACGCAGTTATGGAATACTGGTCAATATTAATGCGCTTGATAACCTCTTTGGCAGGTACAACTTTAGGCGTAATCTCGCCATCCTCGCCAACTATGTTCAAAGTTACATTGCCGTCTTCGGTGACGTCAATATTACCATCGCCGTCTGCGTCTACGGCATAGGCGTAGTTATTTGAATACTCTCTGAACTGAGTGTAAGAAATTTCAGACCCTCTGTCCAGACTAGTGGTAATGACCACCGCAACAACAGCAATTGCTATAATCGCAATGACCACCCACATGATAATTTTACTTTTTTTACTCAAATTCTGCTCCTTTGGGAAGAACCCTTCCTTAATGATAATGCATTTGCAAGCGCCACGCAAAATTACAGCCGTATTGCGGACGCTCCGCCGTTATTTCAAGGCGCGCCTTTACGGCAACACCGTTATAACCTGTTATTATATTATTATGTCGCGCGCGCGCGTAAAAAATTTATATGCCATACTGGCATATTTTTACTTAAATAGCGCTCCGTTATTATATAAGCGCTTAAATTTTATGCGCTTATAATTGAGTATTGCGCCGCGCAATGTATGCGCCATAAAAATATGGCGGCGCATATAGAATATCGAAACTACTAAAAAAAGCAACCGTTACAAGTCAAAACCACAAAACGAGAACCTTTAGTTGCTCGAAGTTAAAGAGATCTAAGGGTTTTTCTTCTTTTGTTAACGAACTTCTGTCTTCATTAGCCAGACAGAATAACACTGCCAGCTTAAGTTTGACTATATAACTAGGCACGTAATATATCGTTAAATTATATAGGCATAAAAATTAAAGCAAGTTAGCCGTATGTGTCGAAAAATCCAGTATTTAAGGCACTTTACGATGATTTTAAGTAATATTGCCGCAAAGTTATATTTGCAGAATTTTAGCTGTTTTGCCAAATTTACACACATTTTGAACGCTATGCTACGTTTTTCAAAAGGTAAAACCTTACAAACAATTCTGAAACAACACAAACACGATACTAATGCTTAAAAGGCTTTCTACGCTATTTATATGGCATGATTAATATTTTACATATCAACCCCTCTCTAACGGCTTAAAACGCCATCTGAAGGCCTTATAAGAGCCTTAATGACTTTTTACAGCATCCGTATAAAGAAAACATGTGGCAGTTATATTTGGCCAATTTAAGCTTAAATACTGAATGCAACAAAGCAGATAGCATTTATGCTTAAACAATCGCATTGTTTGTTGATTATAAAGCTAATCAGTAAACCAATGGTAAAATACTTTACCGCACAGTGACGAGGTCGATATCGGTAAACTGCAGTTCTACATAGTACAGCTTGTTTCACCGACTTCTTCAAGTTCGGGAATTACCGAAAGATACGTTTCGTGCTTGCCGCTTTTAAGCGAGGTGCGGCATACCTCGTTGCCCGCCTTATCGAGACCGTCTGACATAGCAGCAAGAATGCCCCCAGGTTCACGTGTCACACTTAAGCTTAGCGATTTTCTGCTTGATTTCTGACCATCGGATACAATTACCAGAAAGGTACACAGCTTACAATAAAAGTAATGTTGCATTCTCTGAAGAATAAAGTTTAAATAGCTATCCAACCTCTATTCAGATGCGCCAAAGTATTCTCTGAAATAAATCAATACACAATAGTTCACTTCAGCTCAACTCAACACAGCTGAAGCAAGGCTTCGATATAACTACAACTTACTTCAATTGCCGAGCCTTCTGTTTATTGCCTTTTATAATCATACGCAAACCGATTTTAAAGCATTCAATATCTTTTCTTTGAAAAGCCTGTCTTTAATTCAAACAGAAGTACTTTTGCGCCTATAATTTTTATGTGCGCCATTAATCAATGCGCTATCTAACAGCAGTTAATTAATGCCACTATTGGTAATATTTACCATAGTAACCGGTATAATCGTTTATGTTTGCAACGCTAGCTATTATTGTTTATATGCGTTAGTTAAATTTTAATAAATCGCTAAACCTAATTAAATGCCTCTTATTTAAGCATATAATAGATAAATAGCTCGCAATTATATTAACGCTGCCGTAAGACTGACGTCAGAACAAAGCATTTGTTCTACCAGCTTTTCAGATTCTACACTGTGCTTTATGCACATTAAAAGATGCTTCCATAATCAGCAAAAGCATAAATTTCTAAATTCAACACCTGATTATTATATGGTTATTATAGCTTGGCTCTGGTATAAATCACCATGCGCGAAAGTCTGAAACATATCACTGAATAAACAGATATTAAACTAAAAATAATTCTAGCATATTATAAGAATATTTTCAAGTGTTTCGCGCTAATTTTAAAGCTTATCACTCAATTTTTATTATGTTTTCACAACCGCAATTTTCTCTAAACACTTCGTAAAAACATATTTTGTAGTAAAAATGTTAACTGCGCCTACGGAATTTTTCACAAAATTTTGTTTCACGGGAAACATTCAACTAAAAATATTTTACTTTAATTTGTTTCACGTGAAACGTGAAACGCTCAAAAAAAGTATATTGCGTGGATAAAATAATCAAATTATTGTGGATAAACAAAAATTACTACCACTATCAAAGGCTAAATCTGTTGATAAAAATCTTTAATATGTATAAATTAAAAGCCAAAAACACGGTTAATTTAGTTAAAATTACCATAACGCAAACGCAAACTGTGGATATTTATTTTATAGACGCATAAATAGTTTAAATTATTAATAGCGCAAAAATAGTTGATAAGTTGAAAAAATGTGGATAACTTTTTAATTATTGTAAGCTAAAAAATCAATTCGCAATCCGAAAACCAACAATTAGCACAATTATTTAGTTCTAAAATATTTAACTGCGCCAGTGAAACAACAAACAAAAATTTAATGCGCCTAATTGATAGTCCGGCGCAATAATATTTAACATCCAATACCCACTTTTTTATTTGATTTATCGATCACTTCCAAGGCTGATATAATAATAAACCAAAACAAAACGTGAAATAACACCAAACATAGCACCAAACAACTCAAAATCAGGTATGCAATTTATCTATATACATCATAAACCTGGTTAAAATCAGTTCATCTAAGGAACGATATTCCTAGAATAAAAAACATTAAGTCTATCAATACATATCTAAATTAATTCAGTTTACATCAGACAAAACTTATTGTTCTGAATTTAGAAAGATAAATCAACACGCCACTACTATTCAATTTATTCTTATAATACAAACAACGTATAAAGTGTTTAAATCGTGTCAATAATAATGCAGCAAAAGCTTATAAAATAAGCAGGCGCACATATTATGCAAATATAATATGTTATAACTAAAATTACATGTTTTATATGCATAATTTTGTCAAAATATAGGATTTTTGAATAGTTATATATGCAAAACGAGTTTTCTTTTAACTTATACAACAGTTTAGCCCCCAGCGGTACGGTTCTGGCACTTAAAAAAGTTCTTCCAAGCACAGATCAAATACCCGTAGTACTCTGTATCGGAAGCGATCTTTCCGTAGGCGACAGTCTTGGCCCCATAGCAGGCACAAAACTGAAAGAAAAGCTGATAGGGCTGAATTGTTACGTTTACGGTTGCCTTTCTAAACCAATTACCGCACATGAAGTCAAATATATAAATGACTTTTTAAAGCTTACTCATCCAGGAAGCCCCGTAATAGCCATAGACGCGGCCGTAGGAGCTGCAGGTGATATAGGGCTTATAAAGATAGCAAGGCGCGGAGTGAAGCCTGGCAGCGGGGCAAATAAAAAGCTTGCAAGAGTTGGCGACGTATCCATAATCGGAATAATAGCAGAAAAATCAGTATTTAATTTCTCAATCTTATCAGCAACGCGACTTAATATAGTTTACAGAATGGCAGATATAATTGCTGAAGGCGTAGCTACTTTTATTATGGACTGTATAAAAAACGCAGCATTGCCTCACAACACAAATGAAAGTTTACCAGGTTCCACTGCAAGCTGAAAATATAATAAATATTACATTCAATTTATATTTTGTAAACTAAAATATAATTTCTAAATAAGTACACATTATTTATAATATTAGTAAAAGAGCAACTTGCACCACAGAAGCAATACAGTTTATTAACTTATTCAACACAAAGACTGATTAATGTAAGCAAACGAAAATACAGATAACACTTAATTTGCAAAGCTCATAGAAACATACAACAAAATCAACTCTTAAGAACCAAACATATAATAATGCGGAGTTGCAACCGCAATTCAGAATCAAATACTAAAGATGACTGTAAACAAGCATATTAAAATAAAAGTTATACTATTACAAAGATACAAAAACAATAATTCTATAAACGCAGGAGGCAGCAGAAGTTTGCTTCCTGCTTTATTAATTGGTTAAGCATTCAAAAATCAGCTCAAACTTATTTCATTAGCACCTGAAGAACAAATAAAATAAGACACTGTTTTTTAAGCAAGATATTATGCAAATTGATAAAATATATTAAAAGCAGACCATAAACATAAATATTGATTATTTCAGCCATATATGCGGGGCAATTTATTAAAAATAAAAGCTTTTAAAGGTAAATATAATTATTTTATAATCA
>CAJLLH010000005.1 GCA_905207385.1 uncultured Eubacteriales bacterium | reverse complement strand
GGCGCGGCTGTTCGCCGCGCCGCCGCTTAATATTAAACAGCCAAGTTTTATTTATATTATATATATTGTTTGTTAAGTTATATATTCAAAATACGAATATTTTGCCTTGTTTTATTTGTATGACTTACCATAAACAGATACAACATCTTCTAAAGACATAGGCACTCTGTCGTTTAAGAATACGCGCTTCATAGACGACATTGCGTTTTTGGCAAGATTTTCAAAGTTTTCAGGTTTTATGCCATAGTCAGACATTTTAAGGTCGTCCACCCCGCACTCTTTAATTAAAGCTTTTAAAGCTTTTACAAAGTCGGAAGGCTCTGACGCGTTTTCCATACCGAGAGAGCGCGCCATTTTTACAAAACGTTCGTCGCAGGCGTGCACTTCTATCATATGCTCATAATAGGCGGGAGCAAGCATAATAAGCCCTGCCCCGTGCGCAAGATTGGGGCTGAGTGCGCTCATGGCGTGTTCCATTCCGTGCTTTGACGTACAGCCTGAAAGCGTCATAACCATACCCGAAAGCATATTGGCAAACGACATACCGTCCCTTGCCTCTTTATCCGACCCATCTTTTACGGCACGCGCAAGGTGTTTGGAAGCGTAGTCCATTGAAGTAAGCGCAAGCATATCGCTCATCTTATTTGCCTTGTTTGAAACATAGCATTCGGTTGCGTGGAAGAGCGCATCAAACCCCTGAAACGCCGTAAGTCCAGAGGGAACGCCGTAAGTCAGCGTGCTATCCACAACGGATAGCGCGGGGAACATTCCCGGGTGAACAAAACCTATCTTTTCATTTGTGGCGGGGTTGGTGACTACTGCCGTAGCGTCTGCCTCTGAACCGGTACCAGCGGTTGTGGTTATTGCCACTAAAGGCAGCGGCTTATTGGTTACAGGCTTTCCGCCGCCGGTGCCCGCCGCAACAAAGTCCCAGTAATTTTCCCCGTTAGGCGCGGTAAGCGCAATCGCCTTTGAAGCGTCCATAACCGAACCGCCGCCCAAGGCTACGATAAAGTCGCAACCGTTTTCGCGCGCAAAGCGAGCGCCTTCATTCACAGTGTCAAGATCGGGATTAGCACCTATTTTATTGAAAATTGCAGGCTCTTCGCCGCAAGCTTTCAAAGCTGAAAGCACCTTATCGAGAGCGCCGTTCCTTTTTGCCGAGCCGCCGCGCGAAGTTACAAGCATAGCTTTTTTGCCGGGAAGCGTCCTTTTGCCGAGTTCTTCCAAGCTGCCTTCACCAAAAATAATGCGCGAAGGAACGTAAAATTCAAACTGCATAAAATTGCCTCTTTTATGTTTATTACATTTAAATTATACCGCCGCAATGAAGTTTTGTAAAGGGTAGCGTTTACTTATAAACTTTGAAATTTTAACTTTAATAAGCAATAAGGCAAAAAAAAGCCCGCGCGGCAGACTGCCGCGCAGGCTTTTAAAATAATAATCAAAGATTGTTGTCGAGGAATTCCTTTACCTCGCCCTTGGGCATGAAGCCTATTGACTTGGCAACCATTGCGCCATTTTTGAAAATCGCTACGAAAGGTATGCTCATTATGCCGTACTTAACCGAAAGTGAAGGCGCGCCGTCCACGTCAACCTTTACAAATTCGGCCTTGTCCGCATAATCGGCTGAAACCTCTTCAAGTACGGGCGCAAGCATTTTGCAAGGACCGCACCACGTAGCAAAGAAGTCGCAAACAACGGGTTTAGCCCCGGAAATAAGCTCGTTGAACTGCTGTTCGTTTAACTGTTTCATAATAATATCCATCCTTTATGTATAAATTGGGCGCGGGATATGCTGCAACCATTGCAATTTGCCCGACTTTTTATACCGCAGACAAATCTGCTCCGCCGCCGCATAAGCCGCTGTTATATTCAGTTTGAATTTACTCCATCTCTTTGAAGTATGCGCAGATTTCAGAAATTTTTACAGGTGTTACGTTGCCGTCAGCCATTCTTTTTACATTGCAGTCGCCGCTTTCAAGCTCGTTGCCGCCTATGGCTATAACGTGACGCGCGCCGATTTTGTCGGCATACTTGAACTGAGCTTTAAGCGATCTGCCCGTATGGTCGCATTCGGCGGTTACACCCGCGCGCCTCAAAGCGCACACTATTTTAAACGCCTCGGTGCGGCTGTCTTCATCCATACCCGCAACAAACACCTGCGGTCCGTGCTCTTCGGGGAAGGCTACGCCCGTGTTTTCCATAAGAAGAATAAGGCGCTCTATGCCCGCAGCAAAGCCTACGGCAGGGGTCGGGTTGCCGCCAAGCTCTTCAATAAGCCCGTCGTAACGTCCGCCGCCGCAAACGGTGCCCTGTGCGCCTATGTCCTGTGATACGAACTCGAAAACCGTCTTGGTGTAATAGTCGAGCCCGCGCACTATATTGGGGTCAATTTCGTACTCAAGACCGCCAGCAGTAAGAAGGCTTTGCACCTTTTTGAAGTGCGCGCTGCAATCGTCGCAGAGGAAATCTATGATTCTGGGTGCGCTGCGAGTTACCGCCTTGCACTTTTCTTCCTTACAGTCTAAAATTCTGAGCGGGTTCTTTTCAAAACGAGCGCGGCAGGTATCGCACATTTCGTCGAGGTGAGGCAATAAATATGCCTTAAGTTCGGCATTGTAGCGCGCGCGGCAAGTTTTGCAACCGATAGAGTTTATGTTAAGCTTTACGTTCTTTATATTGAGTTTTTCAAGGAATGACGATGCGGCAAAGATAACTTCGGCATCGGCATCGGGTCCCGAAGCGCCGTAAACTTCTATGCCGAACTGATGGAATTCGCGCAGTCTGCCCGCCTGAGGACGCTCGTAACGGAACGCGGGAATTATATAATACATCTTTACGGGCAGAGGACCTGCGCCGAGGTTATTTTCAATAAAAGAACGAGCCGCGCCCGCAGTACCTTCGGGCTTGAGCGTTATAGAACGGTCGCCCTTGTCTTTGAAGGTATACATCTCCTTATTTACGATGTCGGTAGTATCGCCCACGCCGCGCAGAAAAAGCTCGGTATGCTCGAATACGGGAGTGCGTATTTCCTTCATATTGAAAAGTTCGGCTGTTCTTCTCGCCGTATCTTCAATATAGTGCCACTTGTATGCGTCCTGAGGCAGGACGTCTTTTGTACCCTTGGGAATGTTAATCATATTACCTCGCGGCGCAAAATCTTTTATTTTGCCCTATAATTTAGTAAGTCAAAGCCTTAAAGAAGGCTGTAAAAATTGTTCAAATAAACTTTCGCATAACCCCGCAGATAATTGGTTATATGCGGCATATATGCGCACCAGTTACCCGCCAACCGCGCCAAAACACATTAGCTGCGGCATATATGCGCACCAATTTAAAAAATTAATTACAGAACGTACTTCTTTAAATCGCGGTTTCTGATAATTTTATCGAGGTGCTCCTCTACATATTTGCAATTGATTTCTACAGGGATTACGGGATAATCGCCGCCGCCCGCGTTGAAAGAAATATCTTCGAGCAGATATTCCATTACGGTATGCAGACGCCTTGCGCCTATATCTTCGGACGTGGCGTTGATATCTTCGGCAACTTCGGCAATCTTTTCGATTGCGTCGTCCGTGAAATGCAAATCGATGTTATCTACCGCCAAAAGCACAGAATACTGTCTGGTTATAGCGTTCTGGGGCTGGGTAAGAATGTCTATGAAGTCCTTCTTCGTAAGCGAAGAAAGCTCTACCTGAATGGGGAACCTGCCCTGAAGTTCGGGGATAAGGTCTTCCACTTTGGAAACGTGGAACGCGCCCGCGGCTATGAAAAGAATGTAGTCGGTTTTTATGGGACCGTACTTTGTCATAACCGTGCAACCTTCGACTATGGGGAGGATATCCCTCTGCACGCCCTCGCGCGAGACGTCCGCGCCCTGATTGCCCTTGCCGGCAATTTTATCTATTTCGTCTATGAATATAATTCCGTCGTTTTCTGCGCGCTTTATAGCCTCGGCATTTACGGCGTCATTATCTATGAGTTTGTCCGCTTCCTCCGCCATAAGAAGGTTTACAGCCTCTTTTACGGTAAGCTTGCGGCGCTTCCTTTTGCCGGGGAGACCCATTCCGCCGAAAATAGAGCCTAAATCTATAGCCGCGCCTGAACCGGCAGAAAGCTCTAACGGCTTGGGCTGGTCGGCAACTTCGATTTCTATGACGGCGTTATCGTACTTGCCCTCGTGTATGGCATCAACGAAATTCTGTTCAAAAATTTCCTTGGACAGCTCGCCTCTGTCCTGCTTGTTGTTTTCCGCGAGCACCTTTGCCACCTTTCTTTCGGCAGTAGCGCGGGCGCGGTATTCAACCTCGGCAGTCTTTTCCTCGCGGACGAGGCGAATGGCGCATTCGGCAAGGTCGCGAACCATAGACTCTACGTCCCTGCCCACATAGCCTACTTCGGTATATTTTGTGGCTTCAACCTTTAAAAAAGGCGCTTTTACAAGCTTGGCAAGCCTTCTTGCAATCTCGGTTTTGCCTACGCCCGTAGGACCTTTCATGATTATGTTTTTGGGCGTTATTTCATCCATAAGCTCGGGCGAAAGCTTGCTTCTTCTGTATCTGTTGCGAAGGGCTATCGCCACGGCTTTTTTGGCCTCTTCCTGACCGATGATGTATTTGTTGAGTTCGTTAACTATCTGTTTGGGTGATAAATCCATTTCCACACCTTTTCATGCGCAAGCGCGTTAATTGCGGCATATATGCGCACCTTTTTGTTATTTTACCGCTTTAAACGGTTTCGCACTTTATGTTATCGTTAGTGAATACGCAGATTTCGCTGGCAATTTTAAGCGCTTTTGTAGCTATTTCCTGCGCGGTATAGTCGGTGTTCTGAATGAGCGCGCGCGCCGCGGCAAGCGCGTAGTTGCCGCCGCTGCCTATTGCGCATACGCCGCCGTCGGGCTCTATTACTTCGCCCGTGCCCGAAACAATGAGCATTGTATCTTTATCGGCGACAATCATAAGAGCTTCGAGCTTGCGCACCATTTTATCCGAACGCCACAGCTCGGCAAGTTCAACAGCCGAACGCATGAGGTTGCCCGAAAATTTATTGAGCATTCCTTCAAACTTTTCGCTTAAAGAAAAGGCGTCCGAAACCGAGCCCGCAAAGCCTAAAACGACTTTGCCGCCGTAAATTCTGCGCACCTTGGTAGCCGAATTTTTAAAAATAACGCTTTCGCCCATGGTTACCTGACCGTCGCCGGCGATTGCCGTAACGCCGTCCTTTTTTACGGCGCATATGGTTGTAGCGTGAAATTCTACTGACATAATAAATCTTTATACTCCCCTATGTATTTTAAAGCCCTTTCCGCGAGGAACTTGTAGCGTTCCTTTTTGTCGCGTATGCCCGTTTCGGCGGCGCCGAGAAGCCCGAAATTGGCGTTCATCGGCTGGAAATTGACGTTTTCCGCCGCTATATAGCGCGAAAGCGCGCCGCATACAGTTTTTTCGGGCGGGATAAGCGTGGTTTTGCCGCGCAACCTGCGCGAAAGATGTATTGCCGCGAGGATGCCCGAAGCCGCCGATTCGACATAACCTTCGACGCCCGTTATCTGTCCCGCAAAGAACGTTTGGGGCGAGTTTTTAAGCGAAAAATCTGCGCTGAGGCACTGCGGCGAATTTATGAAAGTATTGCGGTGCATTACGCCGTAGCGCAGAAATTCCGCATTTTTAAGCGCGGGAACGAGTGAGAAAACCCTTCTCTGTTCGCCGAACTTCAGGTTCGTCTGGCAACCGACGAGGTTGTAGGCGCTGCCTTCAAGATTTTCCTTTCTGAGCTGAAGAACGGCGTAGTACGACCTGCCTTCGCCATCTCTGAGCCCTACTGGCTTGAACGGTCCGAAGCGGAGCGTATCTTCGCCGCGCGCCGCCATGACTTCGAGCGGCATGCAACCTTCAAATATCTCCCTCTTTTCAAAAGAATGGAGCTGAGCTCTCTCCGCCGAAGAAAGCGCCGCGTAAAACGCCTTATATTCTTCCTTGGTCATGGGGCAGTTGAGGTAATCGTCGCCGCCCTTGCCGTATCTGCCGCCCGCGAACGCGCGCGACATATCTATGCTCTCCGCCGAAATTATAGGCGCAGACGCGTCGTAAAAATGCAGTCCGCCGCCCGTTACCGCCGCTATATCCTCAGCCAGAGGACCGCAGGTAAGCGGACCGGTAGCCACTACGCACGCACCTTCAGGCACGCGGGCAACTTCGGCACAGATAACTTTTATGTTTTTATGATTTTTTATTTTATCGGTTATAAAGCCCGCAAACCTATCTCTGTCTACAGCGAGCGCGCCGCCCGCGGGCACGGCTGACTGTGCCGCCGCCTGCATTGTAAGCGAGCCTAAAACGCGCATTTCCTCTTTCAAAAGACCGCACGCGTTGCCATACACATCGTTGCTTTTTAAGGAATTGGAGCAGACAAGCTCGGCAAAGTCTGCGCTTTTGTGCGCGGGAGAGAAAGATTTGGGCTTGATATCGTAAAGCTCTACCGAAAATCCCTCTTCCGCGAGGCGCCAGGCGGCCTCGCAACCCGCGAGACCCGCGCCGATTACTTTAACCGTTTGCATTGCTTTCATCCGCGGAAGACGAGCCTTCGCCGCCATTCGCGGCGCTTTCTTCCGTTTTAAGGAAATAATCGCACGACTTTTCGGAACACCTTATTCCGTCGCCGCGCTTGACAAGGTAACCCTTGCCGCACTTGGGGCACTTGTCGCCCGTGGGTACGTCCCAGCTTAAGAACTTGCATTCGGGATAGCCCGTGCAGCCGTAATATATTTTGCCGTTTTTGGAGCGCATTCTGCGCATAGGCTTGCCGCAATCGGGACACTTGCCCTCAGTCTTTACGCCCTCGCCCGAGGATTCGGGATTAATGGGGCGTTTGGCGCCGCATTTTGCGCATTCGAGATACTGACCGTATCTGCCCTTCTTTATAAGCATTTCGCCGCCGCATTCCTTGCACTTTTCCTGCGAGATTTTGGCGTCCATAGGCAGAATTGAAGAGCATTCGGGATAATTGGGACAAGCGAGGAATTTGCCGTACTTGCCGCTTTTTACCACCATGTTTGCGCCGCATTTGGGGCAGCGCACGGAAGAAACTTCCTGCTCGGACTCGCTTATTATATTGGAGCAAGCGGGGTAATTTGAGCAAGCAAGATATTTGCCGTATTTGCCGGTGCGCCTTATCATTGGATGGCCGCACTTTTCGCAGATTATATCTGTAAGTTCGTCGCCGTCGGTGGAAGCCGTTTTAAGCTTTTCGGCAAAACCGGGGTAGAAATCGGCAATAATCTTGTGCCAGTCGGTGCCGCCCTCTTCGATTTTATCGAGGTCGTCCTCCATATGCGCGGTGAAACCTACGTCCATTATGTCGGTGAAGTAGTGCACGAGCATATCGGTTATTTTATAGGCAACCTCGGTGGGAACCATATACTTGCCGTCCTTTTCAACATATCTGCGCCTTGTGAGCACGGAAATTATGCTTTCGTAAGTGGACGGGCGGCCTATGCCCTTTTCTTCCATCGCCTTTACAAGCGACGCGTCGGTATACCTTAAAGGCGGGCGGGTGAACTTCTGCTCCTTGGAAAAATCGCGCAGGTTGAGGCTGTCGCCTTCCTGAAGGGGCGGAAGCAGTTTTGCCGCCTCCTCCTCGTCGTCCTTTTCCTTGGGGGCTTCCTGATATGCCGCGGTATATCCCGCAAACAACAGCGCTCTGCCGCTTGCCTTGAACACGTAGCCCGCGCTTGTGGCTTCTATCTGCATGGTGTTGTACTGCGCTTCAGCCATCTGCGAGGCGATGAACCTGTCGTATACCAGTTTGTATATATTGTAATGCTTTTTATCGAGCGATTTTTTAACGCTTTCGGGCGTTATTGAAAGATTTATGGGGCGGATAGCCTCGTGCGCGTCCTGCGCACCCTTCTTTGTTACGTAATGGTTGGGCTTTGCGGGAGCGTACTTTTCGCCGTAAGTGTTCTTTATGAATTCCAGCGCGCCCGCCTGAGCTTCGTCGGATACGCGGACGGAGTCCGTTCTTATATAGGTTATGAGCGCGATGTGGTCGCCGCCGACGTCCATGCCTTCGTAAAGGTGCTGAGCCACGAGCATTGTTTCGGGCGAGGACATTCCGAATTTATTTGAAGCGTCCTGCTGGAGCGAAGATGTGGTGAAAGGCGCGGGCGCATGCTGTTTTGTTACGCCGCTTTTTACCTTTGTTACCGTGAACGGCGAAGCCTTTACTTTGGCTTCCGCCTCTTCCGCCTGCTCCTTAGCAATGCTTTTGCCGCTCTTTTTAAGCTGGCATACCGCTCTGAAAGGCGCGTACTTGCTTTCGGTATCCTGAAGCATCGCTATAAGGTTCCAGTATTCTTCAGGCACGAAAGCCTTGATTTCGCGCTCTCTGTCAACTATGAGGCGGAGGGCAACCGACTGCACTCTGCCCGCGGAAAGACCGTTCTGTATTCTGTTATTGAGAAGGGGCGAAAGTTTGTAGCCCACAAGCCTGTCTAACACCCTGCGCGCCTGCTGGGCGTCCACAAGGTTGTAATTTATTTTTCTGGGGTGCTGGAGCGCGTTCTGAACAGCCTTGGGCGAAATTTCGTTGAACTCTATTCTGTTTTCGCCGTCGGGGTCGAGACCGAGTACGGTCTGAAGATGCCAGCTTATTGCCTCGCCTTCGCGGTCAGGGTCGGTTGCAAGGTATACTTTTCCCGCTTTTTTAGCCTCTGACGAAAGGCGCGCTATTATGTCCTTTTTGCCGGGAGATTCTTCGTACCTCGGCTCGAAATTATCGGTTATTTTAACGCCAAGAGTGCGTTCGGGCAGGTCGCGGATGTGTCCGCCTGATGCATCTACCTTATATTTGCCCTTTAAGTACTTGGAAATTGTTTTTGCCTTGGAAGGCGATTCGACTATTATAAGATCCATATTTCACCGTGCCGCAGTGGCGGCGTACAGAATTTTTTTGATTATTGCAAGGCTTTTAGCCCGCACGCGCCTTTAATTTACGGCAACGTAAGTATTGCCGCCAAGGCGCGCCACAAGCCCTTTTACCTCAAGCGAGGAAAGCTCGGCAAGTATTTCAAACGGTCTGGAACCGAGCTTTAAGGCCAGTTCTGATATGTGCGCCGTGCCCGTGTTTTTAAGCGCGGAAAGCACTTCCGCCTCTCTTTCGGTAAGTTCGGGGCGCTCGTATGCAGTAAAGTCTAAACCAAACACATTAAAAATGTCAAGTATATTTTCCGCAAGGTACGCGCCTTTTTTAATCAGCCTGTTGCACCCGACGCCCGAAGGAACGCCAAGAGAATAGGGAAAACAGAACACATCCTTGCCGTATTCGAAGGCGTATTCCGCGGTAATGGAAGCGCCGCTCTTTTCGCCCGCAGACACGACCAGAACGCCGTCTGCAAGCGCGGCTATTATTCTGTTGCGTACGGGGAAAAGGTATGATTTTGCAACCTGAGCGGGGCGCTGTTCGGATATAACAAGTCCTTTCTGCGCAGCAACTTTGTAAAGGCGGGCGTTTGACGCGGGATAAACGTGGTCAAGACCCTGCGCCGCTACAAAAATAAGATTTCCGCTGTTTACCGCGCCTTCTGCGGCGGCAGTATCGGCGCCGTCTGCAGTGCCAGTAACCACGGCGAACTTTTGCGCCGCCTGTCCGCTTATTCTTTTGCACGCTTTCAAAATTTCGGGCAAAGTGCGCCTTGAACCTACAATTGCGATAGCTCTGCGGTTTAAAAGCGAAGCGTTGCCCTTGCAGTAAAGCACAAGGGGCGGAGCGGGTATTACTTTAAGCCGCTCGGGATATTCCGACGAAAAACATGTTATGCAGAAAATGCCCTTTTCTTCGAGCGAGCGTATAAGTTTTTCGCGGTACCCGCGCGAGAAATATAAACCTCTTATTTTATTATATACGCCCTCGCCAAGCGTTTTAATCAGAAAAGGCTCGTATTTTTTTAGAGGATATGAAAATGCAAAGTTTTCTGTAACTTCATATTTTACTTTGTATGTAAGTTCTTCAAAGCTGTCAAGAACTATTGCATTGAGTTCGTCCTCAGAATATTCAATCATAAAACATCACCGTCGCCCGTGCGGTAAGACGCCGCTTCAAGAATGTGCCGCGGCTGTATTTCGGCTGCAAAGTCCAAATCGGCTATGGTGCGCGCAACCTTTATTATCCTTGAACGCGCCCTTGCCGAAAGATGAAGCCTTTCAAACGCCTCGCGCAGAACCCTTTCGCACTCGCGCGAAAGGCGGCAGTATTTTTTTAACTGGCGTTCGCCCATGTCCGCATTGCAGCGCATTCCGTCGTCCGAAAAGCGTTCGCGCTGGACAGAGCGCGCCGCCTCTATCCTTGCTTTTACCTGCGCGCTCGTTTCCTCCGCACCGTCGGATATAAGGTCGTCGTACTTGACCGAATCGACTTCAACCTGCAAATCTATCCTGTCGAGAAGCGGCCCCGAAATTTTTGCGCGGTAGCGCTTTATCTGCGCGGGCGTACAGGTGCATACAAGCTCGGCAGAGCCGAAATTGCCGCAAGGACAGGGGTTCATGCTTGCGCAAAGCATAAAGTCCGCGGGGAATGTTGCCGAACCGCCCGCACGCGTTACGGTAATCTGCCCGTCCTCGAGCGGCTGGCGCAGAGCCTCGAGCGCGGAGCGCGAATATTCGGGCAACTCGTCTAAAAAAAGCACGCCGTTGTGCGCCTTTGAAATTTCGCCGGGGCGCACTCTGTTGTTGCCGCCTCCGCACAAAGATACCGTTGTAGCCGTGTGATGTGGCGTGCGGAAAGGGCGCAGAGTTATTATGCCCTCCTCGGTAAGCTCGCCGGAAACGGAGTGTATTTTTGTAACTTCGAGCGCCTCTTCGAACGACATATCTGGCATAATGGTAGGCAGACAGCGCGCCAGCATTGTTTTACCCGTGCCTGGAGGACCTACAAGCAGTATGTTGTGCCCGCCCGCCGCGGCAATTTCAAGCGCGCGCTTTGCTATGCGCTGTCCCTTTACAAAAGATAAATCGGTGTTATATCTGCGTTCTTTTTTAACGCTTTCGTAACTTCTGTGCGCCACGGGCGAAAAAGTCTGCCCGCCAGACAAAAAGTCCACTACCTCTTTAAGCGACTTAAGCGCGTAAACTTCCGCGCCCTCTATAAAGCTGGCTTCGTTGGCGTTGGCGGCGGGGACGATAAAGCGCGTTATTCCGCGGGATTTTGCAGAAATGAGCATGGGAAGTATGCCCGTAACCGCGCGCAAAGCTCCGTCAAGCGCAAGTTCGCCAAGAAAAACGATGCCGTCCGTATCGCAGGGGAGCTGGTCGGACGCCTTGAGAATGCTTACGGCTATGGGAAGGTCGTAGTGCGAGCCCTCCTTTTTAATATCGGCGGGAGCAAGGTTTACGGTTATTTTGCTTACGGGAAAGCGCAACGCGCTGTTCTTTACGGCAGAGCGCACGCGCTCCTTGCTCTCCTTTACGGCTGCGTCGGGAAGCCCCACCAGATCGTAAGAAACCATACCCTTGTTTATGTCTGTTTCAACCTCTACGGGGACGCCTTCAAGCCCGCACAAAGCATAACTTATTACCTTTGAAAGCATAGGCACACTCCTTAAGTTTTTTGCGCCGCGCCGACGGCTTTATATATTATACAACAAAAATAAGCTTTTTTCAACGCAAGAAACAAATTTTATGCGCCGAAGCATACAAAAAACACATTCGTTAACGGTCTGAAAAAATCGCGCGCAAAACGCTGACCCGATTAAACGGAAAAGCAAAAAATGCGGCAAAAAACCGTATAAAAGAAAAAAGAACCTGTAAAACAGGCTCTTTTCCGGCTTATTTAATTTCAGTAATTTTTGCAGCCTTACCGGTAAGACCGCGAAGATAATAGAGCTTAGCCCTTTTAACCTTGCCGCGCTTAACCACGGTGATGGATGCAATCTTGGGGGAATGAACGGGGAAAGTTCTTTCTACGCCGACGCCGAAAGAAAGCCTTCTTACAGTAAAGCTTTCCCTTATGCCGCCGTGCTTTTTAGCGATTACAACGCCCTCGAAGTTCTGAATCCTTTCCTTGGTACCTTCTATAACCTTGAAGCCGACCTTAACGGTGTCGCCAACGTTGAATGCGGGTACGCTTTCTTTCATGCCTTCTTTTTCGATTGCTTCAACAAGACCCTTCATAATTAATCCTCCTGAAAAGGCGTTCGTGCGGGATTTTGCGCAGAGGACCGCCCCGTCTTTGTTAAGTACGCAAGTTATTCTACCAAAGCCCGAAAAAAAAATCAAGCTATTTTAAGTGCAGTTTTGTGAAAATTGCGACACACCCCAAAATTTTTGAAAACGTGCCAAAAAACGGAAGTTTTATATTCCATATAAATAATAAGCCCGCAAAAGCTGAATAAGTTATTAGCTCTAAACAATCTGCAAAAATTAAAGCGGCGGTTTACCGCCGCGCTTCAAAAGCCGAAACTATATGGTTCGGAACGCCTTCTTTCACTTCGATTATATCAAACCGCACAATGCAGTTTATGGCTCTGTTTGCAAAAAAATAGCGCGCGGCGTTTACGTACCTTTCGCGCCTTTTGAAATCAACAGCTTCGGAAGGCGCGCCGAACCCGTCAGAAAAGCGAGTTTTAACCTCCACAAAAGCAATCACGTCGTCTTTCTGCGCGATAATGTCCACCTCGCCGAACGGATTGCGGAAATTGCGCTTAAGAATTTTATAACCCTGCCGCTTAAGATATTCCGCGGCAATCTTTTCACCCTTTGCGCCCTTTGCCCTGTTGCCTTCAGCTTTAGCAGCGCCGCGCCTTAAAATACCCATTTTTTTGTAAAACTCCTGCGGTGAATGGGGCATAGTCCGCACTCTTTTATGGCGGTAATGTGCGCCGCCGTGCCATAACCCTTATTCTTTTCAAAGCCGTAAGCGGGGTATTCCTGCGCATATTTATCCATCAGAGCATCCCTGTAAACTTTGGCTATTACAGACGCCGCGCCTATGGAATAGCTGTTTGCGTCGCCGCCTACGACGTGCCGCTGCGGAAGCTGAATGTCGAGCGTCATGTTTCCGTCGGTAAGCACAAAATCGGGCTTAACCGAAAGACTTTCAACGGCGTTTTTCATGCAAAGCCTTGTTGCCTGCAGAATATTGATTTCGTCTATAATTTGCGGTTCGATAAGGCATATTGAGTATGCAATTGCCTTTTCGCGGATTAAAACGTCAAGTTTTTCCCGCTTTTTTGGGGTAAGTTTTTTACTGTCGTCAACGCCGTCTATAATGTCGTCCTCAGGCATTATGACTGCAGCGCACACGACGGGCCCCGCAAGCGGTCCGCGGCCGACCTCGTCCACGCCGCATATGAGGTTATAACCGAGAAAATTAAGCTCTCTTTCGTATCTCAGCTTATCCATACTCCCTCCGCCCGCCGCCACCGCGGCAACCGAACAAGTTTGAACACGTGCGGCAATATGCCGCAACCAATATATTTTTATACCCGTTGCGCCGCCTTAAAAGCGCGCGGAACGCACGTCCTCTGCTCCGTCCAGACAAATTCTGCCCAGCCTGCCCTTGCGCAGGTCGTCCACCACCGCTTTGCAAGCGCGGTCGTAATCGAATTCACCTCCGCGGAGCATAAATCCCCTGCGAACGCACACGTCTTCGAGCATTTTAAGCGGCGCTGAAAAATCTTCAATGCCGTAACGTTCGGCAAGCCTTTGGGGATATTGTTCCGCCATATCGGCAAGCAGCGCGAGGGCGATATCGTCGAAATCGAGAATATCGTCGTTTATGCTTCCCACATACGCCAGTCTGCGCGCAAACGTCTGATTTTCAAACGCAGGCGGCATTGTGCCGGGGGTGTCGAGAAGTTCGAACCCGTCAAGGCGTATCCACTGTTTGCCGCGGGTAACGCCCGCCTTATCGCCCGTAACGGTGCGCTTTGAGCCTGAAAGCAGATTAATTACCGTACTTTTTCCCGTATTGGGAACGCCGAGCACCATAAAGCGGAAAGTGCGCTCGTAACCTTTTTCGCGGGCGCGCTGACTTTTTTCGCGCGCTATATCTTCGCAAGCTGAATAAAGCGCCCTGCGGCAACCGCTTTGCGTTGCATTGAGCGACACCGCCGCCGCGCCGCAAGATTTTATTATTTTTACGTTTTCCTCCGTCCTTTCCGCAAGGTCGGACTTATTGAGAACGTACAGAACGGGTTTGCCTTCGAACACCTTTTTAAGTTTTTCGTTGAAAGACGAGGCGGGACAGCGCGCATCGAGTACAATTACAGCGCCGTCGCAAAGCGCGGCATTTTCGCGCATCATTCTCATAGCCTTGGTCATATGCCCCGGGAACCACTGAATTAATTTCATGTACGCCTCCTTTTTTTCGTAATATCTGCCGCATATGCGGCAGTATAATTTTGCGCCGCAAAGGCGCGATTATTATTATAAACAGATATACAAAAACGCCCAAAAATCATTTAAGAAGGTCGGGACGGTTTTTGCGGGTAATTAGTTCCGATTGCTGCCTGCGCCACTTATCCACTTCGGCGTGGTTGCCGCTTAGAAGGACTTCGGGCACGGAAACGCCTTTGTAAACCGCGGGGCGGGTGTACTGGGGATATTCCAGAAGTCCCGCGGCAAAACTTTCGTCCTTAAGGCTGTTTTCTGAAATTACGCCGTCCACATACCTTGCAACGCAGTCGCAGACGACCATTGCGGGGAGTTCTCCGCCCGTAAGTACAAAGTCGCCGACGGACATCTCCTCGTCCATATACAAATCTATGACGCGCTGGTCTACGCCCTCATAATGCCCGCACAGCAGAAGAAGGTCAGTCTTTGCCGAAAGTTCCACGGCAATTTTCTGGCAGAACGTGCGCCCGCGGGGCGACATGAATATGCGGTATGCCTTATGTTCGGGGTCGACCGCCTCTATCGCTGAGCCGACGGGCTGTGGCATCATAACCATTCCCGCGCCGCCGCCGAAAGGATAATCGTCGCATTTAAGGTGCTTATTTTCGGCATAGTCGCGGATATTTACTATATTTATGTTGAGTTTTCCGCCGTCCACAGCCCTGCCTATAATGCTTTCTTTCAAAGGCGCGAACATTTCGGGAAACAGCGTTAAAACGGTAATATTCATAGGTCAATCGCAATTTTTCTGCGGTGAAAGCGCAGACTTTTTAATGTTAAAACGTGCTGAGAGCTATAAGTTTTTCATCGAATGCCGCTTACGCGCAACGCAAAAGGTTATAAAAGAGCGACCTCTTCAAAACGCTTTTTGTTTACTGTAACAACTCCGCCTTCGGCGTCGACGGAAAGAATAACTCCGTCCGCGGCGGGGAACATAACCTCTTTGCCGCCTATAAGCGCGGTATAAATATCGGTGCGGGCGGGAGTTACGTCGAGCACTTCGCCAAGTTTTTCACCTTCTTCGGTTATTATCGCGCAACCTATGACGTCGGCTATGTAAACCCTGTCTTCGGGAAGCTCCGGCGCTTCGCCGCGGCCAACCACAACTTCTTTGCCGCGCAGAAGCTCGGCAGCGTTTCTGTCCGCTATGCCGCGCAGCGTAAGGTAAGCGTAACCGCCGGCCGTTCTGCAGGCGAGCACTTTATAGGGCACGCCGCCTATAATCACAGAAGTAAAGTCCTTAAGGTCGTCTTCGCTGTCCGTCTGGGGCATTACCTTTATTTCGCCGCGAATGCCCTGAGGTTTGAGAACTGTTGCCACGGTAAGATATTTCTGCATATAAAAAAACACCTTAAAAAAATTATTATTTTAAAAAGGCCGTGCATAAAATGCACGGCCCGTCTTAATACGTGCGGGGATATGCCGCAAATAACTGCATTAAAGACAGCTTGAAGATTACTCTTTACCCTTTATTTCAACGACGTACTTCTTTTCGCCCTTGGGGGTAGCCGCCTTAACGAGCGTGCGCAGAGCTTTGGCTATTTTGCCCTGTTTGCCTATAACTTTGCCCATATCGGAATCTTCAAGATAAACGGTAATTTCCTTGCAATTTTCGTTTTCTTCTTCCTTATACTCTATGGCATCTTTATGCTCGGCAAACTGCTCAACGACAAATTTTACGAGTTCCAACATAATATGCTTCCTCCTGAATTAAGGCGCAACGCGCCTTTTAAAGCGGTGCCGAAAAACCTTACGATTAGTCCTTCTTCTTTTTCTTGTCGTTGGTCTTGGGCGCGGAAAGCTTAGCGCTCTTTTCCATAACGCCTGCACCTACAAGGTAGCTTTTAACCGTTTCGGTAGGCTGAACACCCTTTGCAAGCCAAGCCTTGGCCTTTTCAACGTCTATGTTTACTTCTGCAGGGGTCTTAACGGGATCGATATAGCCGATTTTATCGATATATTCGCCCGAACGAGCCTTTCTGCTGTCTATAACGACGATACGGTAGAAGGGGGATTTCTTGTCGCCCATTCTGGTGAGTCTCATTTTAACTGCCATGATATTCTCCTTTGTCCACGATTTTTTCGTGATAAAAATTATTTATTAATTTATTTGTTGCGGCATATTGCCGCCTCAATTTCAAATATTAAATCAGTTGCGCTTAAAACGGAAGTCTTCTTTTGCCGCTTTTAAGCTGCTTCATAAGCGTTTTTACCTGGTCGAACTGCTTTAAAAGCTGATTGATTTCCTGCACGGTAGTACCGGAACCCGCCGCTATTCTCTTCTTGCGCGAAGCGTTTATTATAACGGGGTCCTCCCTCTCCTTTTTTGTCATGGAAAGGATTATTGCCTTTGTGCGCTCCATCTTGCTTTCGTCGATGTCGTCAGCCTTTACCTTGCTGCCCATGCCGGGGAGCATTGACATTACCGACTGAATGCCGCCCATCTTTTTCATGCTTTCGAACTGCTCGAGGTAATCTTCAAGGGTGAAGGAATTTTCTCTAAGTTTCTGCTGCATTTTTTTGGCGTCTTCTTCGGTTACTGCCTGCTGCGCCTTTTCGATAAGCGTAAGCACGTCGCCCATGCCGAGTATGCGCGACGCCATTCTGTCGGGATAGAACGGTTCGAGGTCGCTGAGTTTTTCGCCCGTGCCTATAAACTTAATGGGCTTGCCCGTTACCGCCTTTATTGAAAGGCAGGCACCGCCGCGGGTATCGCCGTCGAGCTTGGTTAAAATTACACCCGTAATTTCCAACCTTTCGTTAAAGGTCTTGGCAACGTTTACCGCAACCTGCCCCATCATCGAGTCTACGGTAAGAAGAATTTCCGAAACTTCTACCGCGGCGCAGATATCTTCAAGCTCTTTCATAAGCTTTTCGTCTATCTCTAGGCGGCCTGCGGTATCTATAATCACGGTATCGTAGCCCTGCGAACGCGCGTACTCTACCGCCTCTTTAGCCGTTTTTACGGGATTTTGCGTACCTTTTTCAAACACTTCCGCGCCCGCGTTTTTACCTACAACTTTAAGCTGGTTGATTGCTGCGGGGCGGTATATGTCGCAAGCGACGAGCAAAGGACGCTTGCCGTTCTTTTTAAGGTTTACCGCAAGCTTGCCGCAGAGCGTAGTTTTGCCCGCGCCCTGAAGTCCGCACATCATTATAACCGTGGGCGGCTTGCTTGCGACTATGAGCTTGGAATTTGACGAGCCCATAAGGGCTATAAGCTCTTCGTTTACAATTTTTATAACCTGCTGTGCAGGGTTAAGACTCTTTAAAATTTCCTGACCGACAGCCTTTTCCGAAACATCGGCGCAGAATTTTTTTGCAACCTGAATGTTTACGTCGGCTTCGAGAAGCGCTACGCGCACCTCGCGCATGGCAGTTTTTATTTCAAGTTCGGTAAGCCTGCCGCGCTTTGTAAGTTTGGAAAATATATGGTTGAGTCTTTCTGAAAGAGAGGAAAATGCTCCCATATTACTCCTTATCGTTGCCGCCGAGAAGCGTCTGCGCCTCGGCAAGATAATCCGCGGAAAGAATTTTATCGAGCCCGTCGGCTTCCGCGGTCAATTCGGGGTGTGCGCCCTTAAGCTGTTCCGACCACGCCTTAACGCTTTTTACAAGCAGCGAATAGGCGAGGGTAAGCCCTTGCGTCGCGGACGAAAAGCCGAGCTTGCTTTCGTACTCTTCCATCTGCTTTTTTGCGGAAGAGAGACACTCTGATACGCCCTGACGCGATATGCCCTTCTGTTCGGCTATTTCCGAAACGGTTAAATCGAGGTTGAAGAACATATCCGTAATCTCGCGCTGGGTCGGCGTGAGCAATGGCGAATAAAGATCCCATAACTTTAAAAACTTTAAGTCTGCCACAACCTTCCCCCTTTAACACAATTATTATAATTCAAGCTCGCAGCATTGTCAAGTATTTTTGCTTGACAACATTTTTTTATGATAAATTGCCGTGCAAACAGATTTTAACAATAAAAGTACAAAATTAATGCAGTCAAACAAAAAATGTGTTATATTTTAGCATGGCAATTTATTTTTTCACAATAAACAGAGACAGCGCGCAGCCTTCCGCGACTGCGTTGACAGCAATGCCCCAATATGCTAATATTTAAGGCGTATTGCGGCAAAAAATTATGGGCTTGAAATAATCATATGATAAGGCAGAAAAATAATTATGCGTAAAGTTATAGACGGTATCGTTTACGACACCATGACCTCTACGGTCGATAAAAAATTTACATTCTGCGCACCCGGAGACCCCAACGGATACGAAGAAACGCTGTATATCAACAAAGACGGAAGATATTTCGTGTATACATACGGCGGAAAAAATTCCAAATATCCCAGCGAAAACATAACCCCCATCGAACGTGAAGACGTTAAAAACTGGATGCTTTCCCGCTGAAAAGTACTTTGACTGCGCGGCAACCGGCCGCGCTTATTTTTTTGCAAAAAAATGCCG
>CAJLLH010000004.1 GCA_905207385.1 uncultured Eubacteriales bacterium | reverse complement strand
CGCCATAAGGCGCGGCGGCTACGCTTAAAAATTAAACTTTTTCGATAAACTTTATTCCGCTTGCTCCGCCGAAATCGCGCTGCGAAAAGTAATCAAGCTTCAAAACCGCGTCAAGCATCTCCTGCTTGTCGTAATAGTCTGCCGCAGAATAGAGGAAATTGAGAACATAATCGCCGAATTCATTCGCACGGTAAGTTTCATCGAATGGATAACGCTCCCACGAGTCGCCGCTTTCAACATAGACGTCTATCGTCGAGAAATATATATCGTCAATAAAAATTCCCGATTCGTGGCTTATGAATACGCTTTCAAGTTTAGAGAACATGCTAACGCCGTGATACAGCCCCGTATTATAGCTGTAACCGCAAAGGTCGAGCAACGTAGGCAGAATATCGTACGTATTGCAGAATTTGGTTATTTTGCCCGATTTGAGCGCATTCCCCGTATCCTTTACAGCCGTATAATCAATAGCCGAATAACCTTTGATCGGAAGAGCGTCGGCCTTTAAATCCATACTGCCGCCGTACCACATGAAGCAGGGAACAGCGTAAAGGTCTGTATTGTAAAACTCCGCGTTGTCTATGCCTTTCATTGCAAAGTTCATCTGGTCGTAATATGCAGAGTGGTCGGCGTAGAACATAAATACTGTATCTGCAAGTTCGCCAGAACTTTCAAGATCTTTTACGAGCATATTTATGCCGTAATCGAGATCCATCATTCCCGCCTGATAGCGTTTATAACGCAGGAACATTTCGGAATACAGTCCGAGTTCTTCAAGATTTTCCTCGTCAATGCCCTGAGTGCCGCTTACGTATGTTGAAGGGAATCTGTCTATAAGCTCGTAATAATTTTCAAGTTCTTTTACCTGACAATTTTCGGAAAACGCCTCTTTCTCTTCCTCGGTCATCTCACCCGAAGAAACTTCGCCGCGCGCCGCGGGAACTTCGGTAAAAGGATAATTGCCGTAATCGATTAAATCGTTGTAAGAGCCGTGCGTGATAAGCGTCATCATCTGGGTAAAGAACGGATCGTCTTCCGAATAAGTGAATTCGTCGGAGTAATGTTTGAATACGTTTGAATCTTTATCGAAATCGTAGAAGCCGTTCTTTTCGGCATTGCCAGGCAACAGTTCGAGGTCTTCGAGGAAATATGTATTTTCGTAACCGTACATTCCGCCGAAAACTTCCCTGCGCTTATAATAACCGCCGTCGTTTATATGGAAATAGTTGGTCGTGTAACCGTCTGAAGCAAGCACGTTTGCAAGCGTATAAGGCATTGAGTTTTCAATTACGTTAGCAGGCTCGAGCGAGGTGACAGACGGATAACTGCCCATTACGGAAAGAGCTTCGGAACAGTTAGTCTTATCCCTGGCGTGGAAGTCCGTCATAGCTATGCCGCCTTCCGCCATTGCGTAAAGGGTCGGCGTATACTCCTTGTTTATGGCGTACCATTCGCCCGATTCTATTACGATGAGAACTACATTCTTCCCTTCTAACGCGCCGGTATAAATGTTATCGCCGTACACACTGCGGCTCATTCTGCTCTGCGAGAAGTAACTGTCTATATCCTCAACGGTTATTTCGTCTACGTATGTATCGCCGGAAAGAGTATTGCCTATGTTTACTACAAAGTAACCGTATGTACCGAACTCCGAAAAAGCTTTTGCCGTAAATTTCTGTTCGGTATAAAGCTCGCTTTCATCGTAGAAAATGCTCAGCCTGTCTTCTTCCTGATCGGCAACCGCCGAAAAACTGTCTATCGTGAAGGCATAAAGTATGCCCGCGCAACATTCCGCAAGCAAAAATGCAACCAGAAGCAGAATTATAACGTTGCGGGTATACAGTCCCTTAGGCACCCGGTATTTAAGAGCAAAAACAATAAGACCGGAAAAAGACGCGACAAAAAGAACCAGCATTCCCGAGATAAGTCCCCAGTTTACAAAGCTTGCGTCCATGACGCCCGTCACCTCGTTTATGAGGTTGAGCATGCTGAAACTGAAAACCATGCCGCTCATTGAATACAGAGCTTCGTTAGCTATTGAAAGAATTATCTGAAATACAAGGAAAGCGGAAAGAACAGCTATCTGCGCGGCTGAATGCGGCAAAACAAAAATAATCAGCGCTATTACAAGAATTACAGCCAGATCCAGCCCGAAATACTGCGGCAGAAAGCCCAGCCCCATAACCAGAAATGTTATAATTTCCATAAGTACGGCAAGCACTATGTAACTCGCCGCAAACACTGTTTTTTTGATAAGCAATCTTTTCATTTTACTTAAGTTTCTCCCGCAAGAAGAGACAAAGTTTCTTCACGCTTAAATTTGACGAGCGGGGCGAACAATAATGCCCGCCCCGAAGTCAACGCAAAATTTGAATTTATTTATATTTTTAATCTTTGTTCTGCCCGTCGGGTTTATCGTTTACGGAAGGTTTTTCTTCCTTTGCCGAATTTGCGGCATTTTCCGCAAGCAGATTTCTTATTTCCGTAAGAAGTTGTTCAACGGTAGGTTTAGGCGGCGCGACGGGCACGCTTGCTTTTTCAGCTTTCAACTGCTCCTCCGCCATCGCTCTGGCTTCAGTTTCAGCCACGCCCTGTTTAATAAGCTTTTTTGTGCGCTTTCTGAGTTCTTTTTCGCGCCTTGCCTGAGCATTGAGTTTATTGCCCGCGTCGCGCAAGGTATTTATAATTTTTACAATCGCAAAAATTACAATCGCGATTAAAATAAAGTCGAGTATCGCCTGAATGAAATTACCCCAGTTAATAACCAGAGAATTTGCCATATCCAATGTGCCGTCTTCAAAGTATACGGGCTTTAGAACGGTGCACAGCGACGAAAGGTCGCCTTCGCCCACCGCACTGTTGATAAGCGGCATTATTATGTCGTTCGTCAGGCTGTTGACTATAGCCGTGAAAGCGGCGCCGATGACAACCGCAACCGCGAGGTCAAGAACGTTGCCCCTGGAAATAAATTTTTTGAATTCTTCCCAAAGTTTTTTAATCGACTTCATAAATCTCCTTCAAGCCCTTTACTTTAAAAGCTCGTTTGCAAGGGCTTCCAGTTCGGGAACGTTTTCTTCCGAGAACGCGGCGCGCACTTTTACCGTCTGAGTTATTATGTTCAGATCCTTGCAGCCTGAAAGGCGTTCTCTTATAAGTTTGGCGGCAATGGGCGCCCACGTACCGTTTTCTATTATGCCTACCGTCCTGGAGCGGAAATTGCGCTCCGTAAGGCAGTCTATAAACTCCCTCATGCAAGGGAAGATTTCGGCATTATAAGTAACGGATGCCAGCACCAGTTTGCTGCACATGAAGGCTTCGGCAACGCACTTTGAGCGGTCTGCGCGGGCGAGGTCTTCAACTATTACTTCTTTTCCCGCCTTTTTAAGCATGTCCGCAAGAGTAAGCGCCACTGCCTTTGTGTGCCCGTATATGGAAGCATAAGCTACCATAACCGCATCCTTTTCGGGACGGTAAGACGACCACGTATCGTACAAACTTATGTAGTGAGCTAAATCTTTATCGAGCACGGGTCCGTGCAGCGGGCATATTCTTTTGACTTCGAGCATTGCAAGCTTTTTCAAAAGCGCCTGAACCTGAACGCCGTACTTGCCTACTATGCCGATATAATAGCGCCTTGCCTCGTCTTCCCAAGGCTGCTCCGCATCCAGCGCGCCGAACTTGCCGAACGCGTCTGCAGAAAATACCGTACCCGTAGATTCGTCGTAAGAAACCATTACTTCGGGCCAGTGCACAAGGGGCGCCATTACAAACCTGAGCGAATGCCTGCCGAGCGAAAGAATTGAGCCTTCTTCCACCCTGTGCGCGTTGTTGACGTCGAAGCCGAAATACTCTTTTATCATCGCAAACGTCTTCTGGTTGCCTACAACCTGAACGTTGGGGTATTCTTTGAGGAATTTCTGTATGTTTGCGGAGTGGTCAGGCTCCATATGATGAATTACAAGATAATCGGGCTGTCTGTCGCCGAGCACGGAACGAACGTTTTCAAGCCACTCTGCACCGAAAGACGCGTCTGCCGTGTCAAGGACGGCAATTTTTTCGTCAGCTATGACGTAAGAGTTGTAAGAAACGCCGTCGGGTACAGCGTACATGCCTTCAAAAAGGTCGATGGAATGATCGTTTACGCCTACGTAATAAATATCGTCAGCTACTTTAAACATACTTAAAAATTATGCTCTGTCCTTTAAAATTTTATTTACAACGATATTATATATTTTGTGCCGCCCGTTGTCAATTTTTTTACCTAAAAAGATAACGGAGGGTAATTTTGTAAGATTTACCCTCCGCTGTAATTTATTGCAATCTGAGTTATTTATTTTTTTGACCCGGCTTTATCTTATCTGCCCTTCGCCGCGCACTACGTATTTATACGAATTAAGCTCTTGAAGTCCCATAGGTCCGCGCGCGTGAAGCTTCTGCGTGGATATGCCCATTTCGCAACCGAGCCCGAATTCACCGCCGTCGGTAAACCTTGTAGAGGCGTTGACGTAAACAGCCGCGCTGTCTACCGCGCCGACGAAATAGTCCGCCGCGGACTTATCTTCGGTTACTATGCAGTCGGAATGCCCCGTAGAATGAACGGAGATATGCTCCGCCGCCTCCTGCACGGAAGATACTACTTTTACAGCCATTACATAGTCAAGAAATTCGGTATCGAAGTCCTTTTCGCCTGCGGGAACGCAGTTTTCCATTCCGCCAAGAACGGCGTAAGCCTTTTCGTCGAGCTTTAAAAGCACGGAGTTTTTACTGCGGCGTGCAACAAGCCTTTCCCACAGCACAGGCAAAAACTCGTTTGCGATGTCGCTGTGAACAAGGCAGACTTCCATTGCATTGCATACCGAAGGGCGGCTGCATTTGGCGTTTTCTATTATGTTGAGCGCCTTTTCAAGGTCGGCCGCTTTATCCGCGTATACGTGGCAGATGCCCGTACCTGTCTGAATGCAGGGCACTTTTGCGTTCTGAACGCAGGCGTTTATAAGTCCCGCGCCGCCGCGGGGAATGAGCAGGTCTACAAGCCCCGTCGCAGTCATTATGTCGGTCGAGCTCTGTCGGGAGGTATCCTCCACCAGATTTATGAGTTCGGGCGCAAGTCCCTCCTTTACAAGCGCGGAGCGCATTGCTTCGACTATGGCTTTAGCCGAATTGTACGCCTCTCTGCCTATTCTCAGAACGCACACGTTGCCGCTTTTAAGACACAGCGCGGCGGCGTCGGAAGTTACGTTGGGGCGGCTTTCGTAAATTATGGCAACCACGCCGAGAGGCACGCTTACCTTGGCTACCTTTATGCCGCTGGGTCGGGTGATATTTTCAAGCACTCTGCCAACGGGGTCATTAAGCTTCGCAACCTCGCGTATGCCTTCCGCCATCGCCTTTATTCTGTCCGCAGTAAGGCGGAGTCGGTCGGTCATTACTTCGGAAATGCTGCCCTTCGCCGCCCCCACATCTTCAGCGTTAGCCGCAAGAATTGCGGGCGCAGACGATATAAGTTCGTCAGCCATCGCGCACAGCGCTTTGTTTTTCTGCTCCGTTGTCAGAAGGGACGCGAAAGTCTTATATTTGTTTGCGTTTATTAAAATTTCCCTCGTCGTCATCATTTTTTACCTATAAAGCGCGTGCCCGCGCCCTTACCTTCGGCTATTTCATACAGCACGGCGGGATTTTCGCCCTTTGCTATGACCATATCGAGTCCGTTATCCATGCACAGCTTTGCCGCCTGAAGTTTTGTGCACATTCCGCCCGTTCCCAAGGACGTACCCGAACCGCCCGCCGCGGCGTAGAGCTCGGGAGTAAGCTCATTTACAATCGGCACAAGCTTTGCCGTCTTTTCCTTCCTCGGGTCGCCCGTATACAATCCGTCTATATCGGTTAACAGTACGAGAAGGTCGGCGCCCACGCTTACCGAAACTATCGCGGCAAGGGTGTCGTTATCGCCGACGGAAATTTCTTTGGTAGCGATTGTGTCGTTTTCGTTTATTACGGGAACGGCGCCGAGGCCCAAAAGCTTTTCAAGCGTATTTTCAAAGTGATTGCGGCGCTCTTTGTTTTCAACGTCTTCGGCGGTAAGAAGTATCTGCGCAACCGTCTGGTTGTATTCACCGAAAAATTTATCGTATGTATACATAAGCTCGCACTGGCCTACAGCCGCTGCCGCCTGCTTTGTGGGTATGTCTGCGGGACGGCAGGGAAGCGAAAGCTTGCTTACGCCCATCGCTATTGCGCCCGAAGATACAAGAATTACTTCATTCCCCGCGTTTTTGAGGTCGGAAAGCACCCTGCACAGTCCGTCTATGAATCTAAGATTTATTTTGCCCGTCGCATGCGAGAGCGTGGACGAGCCTACCTTTACCACAAGTCTCATAATAAATACATCCTTGAAGATTATTGTATAATATTGCCGCGGTTTAGTCAATTAAATTGACAAAGCGCCTTACTCATAAAAATCTCAGATGTATAAAAAACGGCGGAGCCGTACAAAAACAGTTCCGCCGCAATCTTTTAAGCTTTATTAAATCAGACAATACCCTGAGCCATCATAGCTTCGGCAACTTTTACAAAGCCTGCTATGTTTGCACCCATTACGTAGTTGCCTTCATAGCCGTAGTCCTTTGCGGCCTTATCTATGTTATGATAGATGTTTACCATTATGTTCTTGAGCTTTTCGTCAACTTCTTCAAACGTCCAGAACATTCTGCCCGAGGACTGAGCCATTTCCAGCGCGGAAGTAGCTACGCCGCCCGCGTTTGCTGCCTTTGCGGGAAGGAATACTACGCCGTTCTTCTGGAACACTTCAATAGCTTCAAGTGTCGAAGGCATGTTTGCGCCCTCGCCTACATACTTGCAACCATTGTTTACAAGCGTCTGGGCAGACTGTGCGTCGATTTCGTTCTGCGTTGCGCAGGGAAGAGCTATGTCGCAAGGGATAGTCCATATGCCCTTGCAGCCTTCGGTATAAGTAGAGCCTTCTACCCTCTCCGCATACTCCTTGATTCTGCCGCGCTTAACTTCCTTGATATCCTTAACAACGTCAAGCTTTATGCCGGCGGGATCATAAATGTAACCGTTGGAGTCGTACATGGCAACTACTTTTGCGCCGAGGCTCTGAGCCTTCTGGCAAGCATAAATTGCAACGTTGCCCGAACCGGAAATAACTACCGTCTTGCCCTCGAAGCTGTCGCCCCTTGCCTTGAGCGCTTCAGCGGTAATGTAAATGAGGCCGTAGCCCGTAGCTTCAGTTCTTACAAGGCTGCCGCCGTAGGTAAGACCTCTGCCCGTAAGCACTCCGACGTGCTCGTTCCTGATTTTCTTATACTGACCGAAAAGGAAGCCGATTTCCCTTCCGCCTACGCCGATATCGCCTGCAGGTACGTCGGTATCCGCGCCGATGTGACGGTAAAGCTCGGTCATGAAGCTCTGGCAGAATGCCATAATTTCTCTGTCGGACTTACCCTTGGGGTCGAAGTCGGAACCGCCCTTACCGCCGCCTATGGGAAGACCCGTAAGGCTGTTTTTGAGTATCTGCTCAAGACCTAAGAATTTTATTATGGAAAGGTTTACCGAGGGATGGAAACGAAGACCGCCCTTGTAAGGACCGATCGCGCTGTTGAACTGTACCCTGTAACCTTTGTTTACCTGTACTTTGCCCTTATCGTCTACCCAGGGAACGCGGAACATAACAACCCTTTCAGGCTCTACAAACCTTTCAAGAAGGCCTGCCTTTTCATATTCGGGGTGCTTCTCAACTACGGGTGCGAGCGTGGTGAGTATTTCCGTCGCGGCCTGGTGAAATTCAGGCTCGCCGGGGTTGCGCTTTTTAAGATTCTTTAAAACTCTCTCAACATACGTCATTTTAAATGCTCCTCTCAGCGCCGTTCGGCGCACTTTATTTTGATGAAGTAATTATAACATACGCTTAATGTTTTGCCAAATTCTGAACGCAGATTTTTTTATAACGATTTTTTATATTTGCTATAAGTTACGCTAATATTTAGCATTTTCAGCCTGTTTTAAAGCGATTTTTGCCGTAATTTATTTATTTTGCGGGTTGAGTATTTCTTATACCTTATATAAGCTAAACTTATACTTATAAAATGTTAATGTTTTTTTCCGCTATCCGAGATATATAAACCCGAAATCTCGCGGTCGCTTTCAGCTTTCAATTTCAGTACCACAGGAGTATCGTAAAGGCGAGTGCTCCTCTCAGTCCGCAACAATATAAAGTGGTTGCACAACACAAGGTCGCCCAGACGCAACATATTCATAGGGTCGTAACCGCAGACCTCCGCTTCGCATTCAACAAATTCAGCTCCTGCGAGGAAGCTTTGTATTTTAGCTTTGGCGCGCGCCTGATTTTCAGCGAAAGCTCGCTTTACCCAACCGAAATTCATTTCGCCTGCAGTCCGTTGACTGTAAATTAAGTTCTGTTCATACAACGACATACCGCTGAAATCGTTGCAGATATCATAGCCGAATTTATTCAGGGTAAGGCAAAATATTGTGCCCGAGTAATAAGAAAGCCGCCTTGCGTCAAACAACAAAGATTTATCTAAAAGTTTGCTTTTATGGTTTTCAGCCTGAACGAGAAATTTTTCGACGTTTACAGACTTAAGCGCAAGTAAACCTATATACTCCGCAACCCCCTCCACGGTCTCAGCTTTCAATTCTTCATTCGAAGCATTCGGGAATTGGAATATTCTTGAGTTGCGGATTTCAAAAAATTTTTGGAGCGCGCTTTTATCTCCGTCGCTGTAAGCCTTTGCAAGAGAAAGGTTTTCCGCGTACTTCATTCCGTAAAATGTATAATCTGATGGCGCATTCAGCATTTTCAAATCGTCGGGAAAGCGCGTTTCATTATTTTCCTGCTGAAAAGCATGAAACATTTCGTGCACTATGCAGTAAGCCAAAGTCTGCAAATCAATCTCTTCCCGCCCGTCGCAATGCCAGATAGCTATTCTTTGTCCTTTATAAAATATAGATGTGTTGCCTCTGAAATGCTCATCATAAGGCATAAGCTCGCCGTTCAGACATATTTCATCATTATTATAAACGGCAAACCCGTACTTTCTGAACCCGGGAAACAATTTATCAAAAGATACACATTCAAGAATGCCGTTTACTTCATTATATATTTCGCAAAGTTCCATATTACACCATCTTCACCGCGATTGATTGTCAGCAATTATTTATAAGGTAACCACGCTTGTCAGTGATTATTTATTTTATAAGGTTACACGATTATAAATATTCCTTGATTTATTAAAGCATAAAATTATATATAATGCAATAGGGCACACGAAAAAGTGTTGCGAACATCTATCTTAAACTGTTTTGCCACGTTCAGAGCGTAAGCTTAGCGCCTTGGTCGACGCGCGAAAACTTGGGCGGCGCGCATAAAGCGGTATTAACATTTTGACGTCGGACGATTTTGCCCTTGTGTTGATTAACTAACTTACGTATCGCAGAAAAAAGATTTACCACCCTGCTCTATCAGCATTCGCGCCACGGCTATTTTACGACCTCAAATGCATATCTTAATTTCTTTTCAAGCCACAAAAAGAAACCCTCCCGCTTAGCGGGAGGTTCTTCATTTTCGGGCATAGCCCTAGTCTACTAGTCCGAGCGCCACGCGCTCATTTGTCGACCTGCCAGTCGCTGCGCTTATTGCTCGCTACCCGTAAACGGGTCCTCAGGGTAATCAATGCTTAACTGCATATTTTCCCTGTCTTTCTTCAATTGGTTTCTTATATACTACTTGATTACCTGAGTATTTTTGCCAGTCGTGTCTACATAGTAGCCACGACACCAAAATTCTCTGCATCTGTACTTATACTTTGCCGTGCCAAATTTCTGGTATATTATTAAGCTGCTTTTTCCCTTTAAATACCCCATAAATCCTGACACGCTTATCTTTGGCGGTATCATTACCAACAGATGTACGTGGTCTATTGCCATTTCTCCTTCCAGTATCTCTACTTTTTTCCATTCACATAACTCCCGAATTATTTCCATTATTGCCTTTCTGTGGTTCTCATAAAATATTTTTCGCCTATACTTCGGCGCAAATACTATGTGATACTTGCAATTCCATTGGCTATGTGATAATATTTTCTTGTCATTAGATTCCATTTCTTTTGTCCTCCGTTTTGTTTCGTTTGCAACTGGCAGGTCGCATTCTAATTCTAACAAAACGGAGTTCTTTTTCAATACCACTTCGGCAAAAGCCTATTTCTGAACCCCCAGACTATCTGGGGGTTTTCTTTATACAAAAAGAGGACTGTTGCACTTGGCAACAGCCCTCTTTTGCTTTATTCCGATTTACTTTTTATTCGGCGGCGAACTGTACGGAGCGACATGAACGATGCCGTTCTCGATTTCTATCCTGACGCGCTGGTGGCATTGTTCGCACTTTGTAACGCCGTTTTTGACGCACTCTGCTTGAAGCAACGTCGCCGAACAGAACGGGCAGCAAGCATACACTTTTTTGACCGGATCTTTGTATGTTTCCTTTTTTACATCGTTCACCTTTGCTCTTGCTCCTTTGTTTTTCTTTCTCCGCCGGATCATCGTTCGGCACCGTATTTAGATTTAATGACTGAAAACGTCTCTTCGGAAATGCAATGCTCCATTCGGCAGGCGTCCTGCTCCGCGACAGCGGATGAAACGCCGAGCGCAACCAAAAACCTCGTAAGCACAAGGTGGCGCTCATATACATTCGCGGCCACGGTTCTGCCCTCTTTCGTCAAAGCGACGCGATGGTCTTTGTAGGTCACAAGTTGTTTTTCTACCAATCTTTTGACCGCTTTGCAGACAGACACTTTGGAAACTTTCATGGCGTCAGCAAGATCGACTTCACGGATCGTTTTGCTTCGTTCGCTTAACCGCAATATCGTTTCCAGATACATTTCCGTTGATTCGTTTTTCAGCATGATTTCACCCTTTTCTCTGCCTTGTCATTGCGTTTTCTTTGCTTTCTTCCTTTTGCGGACGAGAACGACCGTAACGGTGATCGCCGCAGCCACTACGAGGACGCAGACGACAAGAATGACCGCATATCCCCAGATAGGCATGATGAACGCCACGCCGGGGATACAGACGATGAACGTACCCGTCTTATCCGTTGTGATCTTAACGTAGCTTCCGCCGTTCTCGCTCGTTAGCTCCGTGAGCGTGCCGTCATCCGCCATATGGTACACGACTATTTCGTTGCGATTGAACGTGGACTTCGCTTTCAGGTACAGCGTGTAGTCGTCCGAAGGAACGGCTTCGCTCCCGTCCGCATTTATAAGGCTCACACCGAACACCTCGAAGTTGTCCGCTATCTCCGCCATTTTATCCGCGGCGGTATCATAAAGCGTGCTGCCTTCCGTAACTCTGCCCGCCTGTATGGATACGTTTTCGCCCAATACTCCGTTCGCGTCCTCGAATTTCGCAAGCGTTCCTCCGCCCACGACGGAAGTCACCATCACATCCTTTTCCACAAACGTATTGTTGCCGAGCAGAGATTTATACTGTACGCTTTCCGCGCGATAAACAAAGTGATACTCGCCCGCGTTTGCGAGCGTAAATTGATTGTTCGTCACTTCTACTTCCGTCCTTTCGCCGTCGCGAACGTAATATGCCGATACGACAACTTCACAATTCTCGTCGCCGAGCGAGGCTGTCGCCGCGGGAACGGTGAACACCGAACCCTGCGCCGCTTCGTACTCGTCGCCCGCGATTGTGGAGAGCACGGGGACGAACTCGCCCGGTCTGTCCGTCGTTGTATCTTCCACATCGCCCACCCTCGTCGCGTTTGCAAGATCGAGCGTAATGGTGAACGTAAACGTTTCACCGCGCGGAGCCACAAACACCGAAAACGGCAGCGCCGAGGCAAGATTTTCCGCCGACAGAGTATAACTGTACGTCTTTCTGCTGCCGTTATCTTCCGTGATGCGGTACCCGACCTGCATGCCTTCCGCAAGGTTGAGCGACAAGTCCTCCATAGAAGAGGAAAGCTGCGTGACGGAGGCGTAATAATTGTCCCCTATCTTTTCCACCACGACGGTGCCGTCCATATACCGCGCGATCATATCCGCGCCGATCCCCGTCTGTCCGCCGATCGTATAGGATACGTTATATCTGCCGTCCGTACCCGTTACAGGGCTTTCCGCACGGGCGACCCGTACGCCGCCGAACAGGGCGGCGATACAGGCAAGAAATACTATTACTGCGACAAGCAGCATTGAACTGATTTTCTTTGCTCTCATACGGAAACCTCCTTGTCTCCGAATACCGCGTAAAGGATGATCCTGCTGCCCGAAGTGATATAAGAGGCAAGGAGAGGATCGTTTTCAATATCGAACCGCACATATTCGCCGTCAACGAGCACCGCCCAATACATAAATTCTTTTGTCGGATCGGTACAGGTCACCGACTGGAGCTGACTCAGCTTCGTTTCGGAAATGTTTTCGGCAAGCGTGCTGTCTTCCAGGACGTCGCGCGAACCGCTGACGGTGCTTGTGAACATAAGGCTTCCGCCCTGTTCGTCGACCGCCTGATAGCTCACGTTCATCACTTTCTTTACCACTACCCAAAGGTCAAATTCTTCCCTCACATTGAATCCCACATCGAATCCCGCGTCAAGGGTATAGCTGTACACAGTGTCCGACCCGTATCCTTCGCTGAAGACCGGTTTGTCCGCCCGCCAGCCGACCTGCTCATATCCGTCGGGGAAAGAATAAAATTGCCTGAAATCAAACAAGCTGACGGAATAGTTTGCATATCCTCCGTTATTCGGTCTGTAATATGTGACGGAACCCATATATTCGGTCGTTTCGCCGTCCATATCGTAGTACGCGTCTATCGTGATACCCTTATCCCACAAAGCGTAGATCGTGGGTGTAAGCGTTCCGAGTTCCACGCCGAGTTGCCCTATCGAACTTCCCGCGGAGAATAGACGGCCTGACATTTCCGGAACCGAACTCCAACCGTACAATCTGTCGGGCGTGGATTCAAAATAGACATTGGAAAGCGACAAATTGCTTTCCGCCATGCTGACGGTAACGGTGTAGTAATAATAATTTTCATCTTCCGTGATATTTGCGGCGCTCAGGCGGTCCGTGTCGAACGGGTGTTCTTTATCGGTCGCATATGTCACGGAAATATCGCAGCCCGCGTCGTATACGGTAAATTTGCGGCAAAGTGAAACGCTTACAGTCGTATCCGAATCGGACGGGTCGTAGACGGAAAAGACGGGCGTTCCGTTCTCATCCGTGCGGAACCCGAAACTCAGTTTCACCATATACTCCCCTTCCTGTAAAAAGGTGATCGCCGTGCCGAAAGTCGTGCTGTTGTTTGTATACATATCTCTTCCGGCAAGCTCATAGTTGTCGCCGGAGCGCCTGTACACATAGAACGTGCCGCGCGAAAGGGAAATATCTCCGCCTCCGAAAATTTTCGGGCGTTCCATCTCAAACTCCTGCTCCGTAAACAACGCGGAACCTTCGTCGATAAAACGGTAATCGGCAACGCTCTTTGCGTCTATTGTAAAATTGTACATCGCGCTGCAAAACGCATGGTCGCCATAGTCGTTATAATAATGCAGAATGACGACGGCATACGGTTCATTTTCGATCAGCGCCCATATCTCTCCAGTATCCCGCACCGTCTGTGTGCTGCCGCGCAGATAAACGGTCGCGTAAGAGAACGCAAGTTCGGAACGGGACGACTGCCCCGATTCCGTGATGTGCATCGTATACGACTGCGGCAAAGCCGAAATATCCGCTTCGCTTTCCAGAATAAATGCATCAGGCTCTTCGTATTCAATGACGTCGCGCGCCCCTTCGGTATAGGTAAAGTCGCTTGACTGAACTCTGTTTCCTTCGTCGTCCGTAAGGTAATAATTGCCGACATTGTTGCCGCGGTATTCAAGGATGACCGTTTCCCACTCGCCGAAGCGGTTGGTGAGGCGGAACGTAAGCCGCATCCGCTCGGCGCTCATCGTGAAAAGATTGTCGCCTTCCCAGTATGAGCCCGCAAACTGGCTGAACACGCGCTGATATACGCCGTTCCAATATTCCCATAGGCCCACATAGAGGAAATTTGTCCAATATTCATCCGTTCCGTCTTCGTATTTTATCATCGAATACGTCGTATATTCTCTTCCGAGCCAAGTATAGGTGATTTCCGGCACGGGAACGTAATTGCCCGTAAGGAAACGTTCGTCCGTCACCCATATGCCTTCATCCTCATCATAGTACCAGCTGTCATCCTCCACCCGATATTGCGGTTCCTCTTTGGGAAGAAGCGTTACGACGCATGTGCGTTCCCCGTATTCATAGTCTGCCGTATACAGGATCGCCACGCCCTCTTCAAACGTGAAATTGCGTGAAAGCGCAACGGGAGAAGAAAAGTCCGCATTGCCGATTTTATCCAACCCATACGCCTGCCAGCTCAGGTTTGCCGCCGTGACCGTAGGATAAACCTTTTCCTGATAGAGCGAAACAAGGTCGACTTCCGTTCCCGCGGCAAGCGTTTTACCGATATCGACACGCGCGCGGTCGGTATTCGTCGCCGCCGCGCGCATCAGCGAAAGATACGAAATGGCATTGGAGTACAATGCGCCGTCCGTTACCGGATCGTACCCGTACGCCTCGTATACGATATCGAAATAGGAAAGGCTGTAACGCATCCCGGAGACGTTTCCCGCCGCTGCTGTCTGCGCCGAAGGCGAGATGACCATTTTGCTGTCATAATTTGCGCTGCCCGTATTGCCGCCGTCGAACGAAGAATAGAACATATTGACCATTCTTACGGCGTAAGCGTAATTCTGCAAAGTGTTGTACACCGTGTTGTCGTCGGCAAAATCCACATCGGCATACCCGGAATAGAAGGGAACGCTGTCCGAATATGTGTAGGCGTCTCCCTCTACAGGCGTATAATCCCAGTCGGTGATGCGCACCATGCTGTTATACCCGATACAGAGCCTGCGATAGCTGAACGGAAAATTGAACATCTGCTCCATCGCGCCCGTGCTGCCGCCGTACAGGATGATGTCCTTATCCAGTTCGGTGCCGAGGTCGAACGTATAGTAATACCTGCCCGTATCGGCATGGAACTCATAGGTAAGAGTACCGAACGTGCCCGCATCCAGCAACTCCGGGATATACACGTCTTCGGCGTTCATCTGTTCTTCGGTCACCACATTCTCTGCGTCCGTCAGAAAATAGGTAAAGTCGCGCGCGTAACCCGTGCTGCGGTTGAAATAGTCGTCGCCTTCCAGATTCATAAGGTCGGAATTATATGCCGTAAGTTGTTTTACAAGCGTATAATGCCCGTCCTCCGCCACGATATACGAATATACGGGGTTGAAGAAATCAAGCATGGCAACCCCTTTGTTCAGTTCCGTATAGTGTGTGGGCACGAGATATATGCCGTCTTCCAGAACGCCTTCGGGATTGACAAACGACTGCGAAAAACCCAAAAATCGCGTGATTTCGAACTGCACGGCGTATGAAACCGAACAATTATCGCGGTTTTCGCCTGAAGATAGGTCGGCTGCCCAGTTATAATACTCCACATACAACATGATGGGCTCAGTTATATCGATGTCAGAGATATCGTAATAAACCGTCTGCACCGTACTCGTCCTGTCGAGTACGCTGAGCTCTTCCGAAAGTCTTCCCGTTCCGCCGTCCGTAACCGTATACGCCTGCCGTTCAAAAGTACCAGTTCCCTCTCCGAAAATAGGGCCGCGCTCGTGCGCGTCGTACTGAACGCGCAGCCATGTGCCTGAATCGTTCTTTTCGATATACGTTTCGTTTGCGATGATATCTTCGGAAAAATCGCGCCAGCCGTACTTATCCGCAAGGATGCCCTTAGCCACGCTGCTCTCCACGATATTGGCTTCAAACTCGATATCGTATGTGCCGTTGTTGACGATCGCCTCCTTTTCCCACTTAGCATAGAGGGTTACATCGCACATTTTCCAATACAGATCGCCGTCCGATACGTCGCACGGGTCGGTCAGCGCGGAATCGAAAAACCACCCCGCGAACACATAGCCGACCCTTTCGGGCGAGGGAAGCGAGGGCATATCGTTGGCAGAATAATATATATCGGAGAGCGGCTCTTCCAGATTGCCCGCATAGAATGAAATTTTATACTGCGTATCGCCGTAGGCATCTTTTATGGCATCCTGCGGGGAATTTGCTCCCGTGCCAGCGGCGCACGCGGAAAGCCCAAATGCGAGAACCGCACAGCATAACAATACTGCAATGCCCTTTATCTTTTTCTTCAAAACTAGTTCCTCCTCTTGCCCGGATATGCGCAGAAGCCGCCGCCCGCCGGAGGGCGGACGGCAGCTCCGGCTTATAATGAGTTGCAAATTTTAATTTTAGGCTTCGTGAACAAGATCGGCGCCCATGCCTTCTTCGGTATATCCCTCATACCAGCCGTCTTCAAATACCGACTGATTCGCCGCAATAAATTCAGCTAACGTATTACCGGTAAATTCGCCCATGTAATCGCTCGAATACTGCATTGTTATCCCGCCTATTGCGCTATCCGTAAAGGCATTCTGATGTATTTTGGATACCGAATAGAAAGTTATAATGCTGCTCATCGATGTCTCTGAATTGATATAATAGCACCAGCCTTCCATTATTTCATAACTTATTATATTGGTGCTATCCGTGACATCCCCAAGGCTGATCATTACAATATCTTCGTTTGCATTGACAGCTCCTGCACTTGCAACAAATTTTACGTTCCATGTTGTTACGCCGTCTGTCGTTGTTTTACCGACATACTGATATAATCCGTATCCGCCATAGATAGGCGTATATCCGTCAGCACCGATTACATCCTGACGAATAAAGAAATCCCCTTCTTTTAAGTCCGTCTTTGTAAACATATCCCTGTTCTCCTCGCCTTCGGCGGGCAGGAACTGCTCGAGCGTTTCAATCTTGAAAGCATATGCTCCCACTTCCTTTAAGTTAGCAAGCGGAACAGCGACAGTAACGAGTGAAGTTCCTTCGAACGCGCTTTCCCCTATCTTCTCCAATCCGCCCGGAACGATATCAACGGAAACCAGACCTTCGCACATATAGAACGCTTTATTGCCAATAGTTTTGACGGAAGAAGGAATTCTGACATATCCGATATTGATGCAAGCCGAATTCTTCGTTGCATCGAACGCGCCGTCGGCGATCGCGGTCACCGTAAGCTGCTTTCCGTTGACCGTCACCTTGTTAGGTATGCTGATTATGACAAGGCCGTCTTCCGTCGAATATCCTTTGCCGTCATACCCGGTGATCGTTGCGGTACCGTCGCCGTTATCTACTGCAATATAGCCACTATCGATCCCTTCGTAATCGGTCACGACGGTGAGATAGACGTTGGTCGTGAGCGCCTCGCTTAAATCGTACGGCTGACCAAACGCCGTAACGCCGGAAACGGTAAGCACTTTGTCGGTGGAATACGCCTTTACAAACGCCGTATCGTTCGCCTCGTCAACAGCGCGAAGAATTTCTTCTGCGGTAAGACTATCGTTCTTATTCTTTGTGATCGTTGCCGTGTAGCTCTTGCCCGTCAGCTCGTTTTCAAGCGTGATGGTTACCTGCGGCGCCGCAACTTCGCCGATGTACACGACGACGCTCTCATAAGACGTAGCCGTATAGGGTTCGAGAAGCGCCTCCCCCATGCTTCCCCAGCCGGTAGGATCGCCCATAAAGGCAAATCCGGCAGCACCGCCTTCGGGAGCTTCCCCGTTAAACACGAGGTTGGTAAGGTCATCCATATTGTTGAACACAGCATACCCTGCGACGGCAATATTTCCGCGGGGAGTGGAAGCATACTGGTCATCCCATAAGAAGTGGTTGGAAAAATAGTCGCTGCTATTGTAAGTATAAGCATCATAATCGGATACGTCTGCATTGCAGCCGATATAGCTGAACGATGAAGGCAAAACAAAGTATTCGTACGTACGGTTGAAGTATGTGCCTACCTGAATGCCTTCCACGCCTTCCGGAACGGAGAGCGAGCCGCCCTCTTCGCTGAAATCGGCAACGAGGAGCAGGTCTCCCTCATGCCCTTCGGCGTCGTCTATTTTATACACATAGTTTCCGTCTTTGTAAAAATCGCCCGTCTGCGCCGTCGATTTTGTGGCGGAATACGTAAAGTTGGAAGGAACCATCGAAAGGTTCTTCACGCTTGAAGGAACTGCGATCTCAAAGGGATACGCCTCTCCCAGGTTTACCGTTCCGGCAAGGTAGTTCCATGCGGCGTTGCAATTTGCCCAGAAACTGCCGATGATGACTTCCACGCCCTCGGGAAGCTCGACGCTTTCGAGCGCGTTGAGGTTATTGAAGCAGTTGATGATCACTTTCAGCGTAGAGGGAAGGGAAATTTCCTTTACGGTGCAGGCGGTCGACGAATTGATGTTCTGCACGATGGAGACGCCCTCGCCGATGATGAGCTTTTGAATGACGGAACCGCTCAGTAATGCGCCATTCAGGTTCACTTCCTCCACTTTATATGTTTCGGCAGCGCCGTCGCCGTCTTTATCGAAGGTGAGCTCGCCGGGGATGGAGATGACGGGCACGGTGCTTGCCGTGGCGTCAGTCTCCGTATCGTCATATATATTGTTTTTGTACATCGTCAGTCTCAGGCCGCTTGTTACATTGTTCACTTCTTCGTATGCCAAAAACGGCGAACGCCAGGTGACCGTGATGTTTGTATTCTGCGTAATAGGCTCGGAGAAATCGAACTCGTTGCCGTCCTCGTCCCAATAGGCGATATCGTGTTTGGACATATAATCTTTGCGGATCTCCGTAGCCTCGATGCCGCCCGCCGAGGCGGGATCGGTAAACACTGTTCCGGGCGCTACGGTCGTCGTATACACATCCTCATACCCGTTGTTGAACGTGATACGCGCTACAGAGCGGGCATACAGCGTGGTAACGACGGACTCCCCGTCCCATTTGGTGTTTTCCGTAAAGTTTGCGTTGGTGTACCAGCCGCTGAATTCCAGCCCTTCACCGGGATCGTATGTATTGTTTACGACGTCGACGAGGTTCTGCGTTCCTTCGTTGGTGCCGTTAATGACGATTTCGACTTCGATTGGAACAAAGCGCGCATATACGGTAACACTCTCCGTGATGCCGCTGTTTTCAAACGGATCGCCGGTTCCGTCCTGCGTATAATACCAGTTGCTGAAATTATAATACAGCTTTGTAGGATTTTCAGGCATCTCTACGCTGCCGTCAACGATATCGGTAGCAACGCTTTCGCATTCGCTTT
>CAJLLH010000003.1 GCA_905207385.1 uncultured Eubacteriales bacterium | reverse complement strand
CTGCGGCGGGAACTATATTCCCGCCGCAGCGTTCATTTTTATTTTACACTTTTAAGTTCTTCGTAATTTTTCATTACTTGCTCTATAAAGTTCTGAGCGGCATCAAAATCTTCTGTATCGGGTTTGCCTTTGTTGACGCCTCCGACTAGTGCGAAAATAAAGAATCTGCACAGCGCTCTGCATCCGAACGAGCCTAAAACCGTGCTGCCCTTTTGCTGTAAAAGTTTTACAAGTTTTCCGTTCTGCTTCTGGTACTTGCCTGTCGCGCTTGAGGAAAATACAAAGGTGTAGGGCGGAACTTTTTCAAGCTTTTCAACAAAATTCAGCAGTTTTTTGTCGTGACTTCCCGCGTAAATTCCGCCGGCGAAGCCTACGGCGTCGTATTCTGCCAGATTGTATTTTTCTGCGTCTTTGAAATCTGCAATCGTCAGCGGCGCAACTTCTGCCATGGCTTCAGCCAGCTGCATCGTATTGCCGAGATGTTCAGAGCAAACTATAGCAAGCAATTTCATTTTAATGTCGCCTTATTTGGTAAAGAGGTAAAAGCTCAGCGTGAATATCGGAACATTCAGCGTTATAATGCAGGGGATAACAACCTTTGCAAGCACGTCTGTGTTTGACGACCAGTTAACCTGCAGTATTATCGAGAATATGAAAATAATACAGATAAGCAGCACCGTAATAATGCACGACGTTGAAATGTAGCGCAGGCTTGTAGGTTTTCTTACATGGCTGCCGTAGCGAGCCCCGAAGAGTATTCCGCATACCAGCACGAGCGAAAGTCCCAACGCGAGAATGATAATGGGGTATGCAACAGAAACTTTAAGCTCGTCTTTGAAAAGAAGGGTAAGGGTAAATTCAAGCAACATTATCACGGCTATTATAAGCGAGCATTTGAAAAGCGTTGCGCCCTTATTGTAGGTTGTCTGGCGTGCCGAACCTGCCGCGAAAGCCTCGTCTGAGGTGCTTATTTTAAGTCCGTCCGATGCTGCCTTGCTGCTTGCGTCAAAGTAATTGTATCTTACGTTCTGCCTTACCTGTTCAGGCATGGTTTCGGGCTGCTGTTGGGGCTGAGGCTGAACCTGCTGAACGGGCTGAACAGCGGGAGCGGGTGCAATTGTCGCGGGTTCTGTATTTTTAAGAGTGTTATCGAAAAGCTTATCTATAAGGTTTTTATAGTCGCGTTCCTGTTCGGGTCGCGAGTTGTATATAAGCCTGCTTGTGTCCACGTTTTCGGCGTACGGAGTTTCATCCGAAGCACGTTTTTTGTCTTCGTCGCCTGAAATGAGTTTAAGATAATTTTCGTGAACTTTTCTGCGCGCTTCTTCTTCGGCGGAACGACCCAGCTGAGAGGTGTAGCTGTTGCGTGTATTTACGCTTGCGTTCTGCTGCGTTTCAGCCCCGCGGTAAGGATACCCGTCTGTGCGGCTGTCTGCAGTAGCGCCGTTGTCGGCGTTCAAATTTTCGTATCTTTCGTTGCTCTGCGAAAAGTCTGTTCTTTCCGTCTGTTCAAACGTTTCTTTTACTGTGTAAACGTTTTCTGCGGGTGCGTCAGACTGTACTGTGCGGCTTTCGGTTTCCGTACGGCTGTAAAAATTTTCAGCATTTTCTTCAGGCAAAGCGTGGGTAGCAGAGGCAGAATAATTTTCTTCGGTTACCTCTTTTGTTTCCTGCACGGTTTGCGCGGCCGACTGCTGTACGGCTTCATTCTTAGTTTGAATAGTCTGCTCAGATTGTGTAAGTTGTTCGGATGACTGAACCGATGTCTTGTCCTGATTTTCAGCGTCTTGCGAAATCGAAGTTCTGCCGCTGGAGAAAATTTCTTCGGAATATGTAAGCGGCTTTTCTGTGTTTGCCGTGTAAGATATTTCTTCGGAGTTTTCTTTTTCCGTCTTTTTTTCGACCTTTTCGGGGTCGTCAATGAAAACGGTCTTGGCTTCCTCGGCAACGTATGTCTGAACTTCGGCGACGGGCATTCCTGAAGGTGCAGGCTCTTTTGCCTTTTCTTCGTCTTCTTCGCCTTCGCCGTGAACTACGGGCACGCGTGAGGTTGCCTGTTTTAATATTTTAAAATCGACGGGAGTAGGGGCGGGCTGATTAAAATCGAAGTTGCGGTCGGAAATCAGATTATCGATGACCGTTCTGGAATATTCCCATTCGGCCTGATTCTGTTCGGTAATTTCCCTGCCGCTGTCAGTAAGGCGGAAATATTTTCTTCGTCCGCCCGCAGAAACTTCGTCCGTCTTCCAGTACGCCTGAATGTAGCCCTGCGTTTCCAGCCTTTTAAGCGCGCTGTAAAGGGTGGGTTGTTTAAGCGTGTACTGCCCGTGGCTTTTTTCGTTAATTTCGTTTATTATCTCGTAACCGTACTTATCTCTGTCGTAAAGAGAACGGAGAATGATAGTGTTTATGTGCCCCCTTATAAGGTCGGCGCTTATCGAGCTTTTGCCGCCCGACTCAAATTCTTCGGTATTTTTATCGTCCATGGTATTTCTCCCGTAAGTTGTTTCAATTATACCAAAATAAGCGAAAAATGTCAATAGTTTGGCATTATTAATAGTACTATGTCAAACATAAATTGCGTGTTTTAGGCTGTTTTGCTGATGTTTAAGCCGCTTTAACGCCGAAAAGTTATTTATGCATTTATTGGACAATTTCTTCTTGCGGTGTTATAATAATTAAGGTTTTTTAATAGGGGTGATTTATGTACAAGCATATTAAAACTTACGCTATAAGGTACACGGATGTTGACTTTAAAGACGAGCTTAAACTTTCTGCGCTTTTGTCGGTTCTGGAAGAGTCTGCTTGCCTTTCGGCTGACGAACTCGGCTTCGGTTATGCCGACATAACGCCGCGAGGAATAGGTTTCATTCTTGCCAACTGGTATCTTGAAATTTCAAGACCGATAAAGCTTAACGAACAGCTTACCGTGCATACCTGGCCCATGAAGCCGCAGAATACCATATTTTTAAGGGAGTTCGAGGTTTACAGCGGGGATGAAAAGGTATGCAGCGGCACTACGCGCTGGTGCATGGTAGACCTTAAAACATTTTCCGTTCTTCCGACCTCTGTATTTTTTAACGGCGACACAAGGGAGTATAACGATTTTCGTGCCATCGATTATAATGCCTGGCGTATGCTGCCTTTGAGGGACGGCGAAAAGAAATACGAAAAAACTATTTCCGTATCCGACTACGACCATTATTTCCACATGAACAATACAAGGTATGCCGATGTATGCCTCGATGCGTTCAGTGTGGACGAACTGACGCGCAGAAGCATTGAAAATGTTCAGATAACTTATGTTAAACAGTGCAAATGTGGCGAAAAACTTGAAATTTTCAGAAAAGATGACGGCGATACCAGTTTCCTTGAAGGTCGTGTGGAAGGCGAGACCCGCGTCAGAGTAAGGGTAAAATTCCGCAACTTATGAATATGAGTTCTGGCGCAGGTTCTGCTTTTTGGCTTTTGCGCCGCATTAATTATGCCGTTGCGCCGCAGCGCGCTGTTTAAATATGTCGAAATACGATTATACGCTTATCAGAAGTAAACGCCGCACGTTTACCATAAAGGTTACTGAAGAAAACAGAATAGTGGTGCGTGCTCCCGAGTATGCCGTTATCCGCGATATTGAAAATGTTTTGTTTTCAAAGCGCGATTGGATAGACAAGGCTATCGCGTTCAATAAAGCAAACGCTCTTGCATCGGACAGCGTCAAAAATTATCAGTCTGCGTATGTCGGCGGCAGGCTTATGCCTGTCAGAAAAGATACGCGTAACTTTATAGACGGTACAGGGGTGCACGTTACAGGTATAAACGGTTTCAGAACGGCTTATGTCAACAGCCTTGGCGAAGAGTTTATGCGTAAGTTTTTTGCCGCAGAGAGCGCTATCGGGTTAAAATCTGCCAGCGTGGGCTGGCGCTCGTATAAAAGCAGGTGGGGTTGTTGCGACGGCAGAAGCAACATAATTTTTAATTTCAAACTGCTTATGCTTCCAGCCGCGCTTCAGAGGTATGTAATAGTGCATGAGCTTTGTCATATTCTGCACCATGACCATTCGCCTGCATTCTGGGCAGAAGTTGCCCGCTTTTTGCCCGAGTGGAAGAAATACAGAAAGGATATTAAAGGATATTCTTTTCTTGTGAAGTTGTATTAAGTCTTTTGCGGACTGTATATTTTTTATCCCGAAATTAATTGGGTTTACGCAGATTGCATAAATATTGTTGCATTTGTTGTTTTTGCATAAATATAAAAAATCATTGTCTTCAGATTGGTTGGCATTACTGTTTTTGTTTGTATGCTGAAAACGGATTAAAATCCGTTTTCAGCTATATTTTTGCCTCTCAGACGTCAAATTTGTTAATAATTTACATTATTTGAATAAATATTCTGTTATGCGCTCATTTTGCATAAATTATGTATAAATATGCAAAATTATTTTAGAATTATTCAAAATATACAATACAAACGCTTGACTTTGAGGCGGGCTTTAATATATAATTTGGTAAATGAAGCGGAAAGCAGGCTTCAAATACATTTATCGGACGAAAATATATATGGAAAAGAAGATTAAAAAAGTTGTACTTGCTTATTCGGGCGGGCTTGATACATCAATCATTATACCCTGGCTCAAGGAAAATTACGATAATTGCGAGGTTATAGCCGTTTCCGCCGACGTCGGTCAGGAATCTGAGCTTGAAGGGCTTGAAGAAAAGGCGCTTAAGACGGGCGCATCCAAGCTTTATATCGAAGACCTCCGCAAAGATTTTATAGAAGATTACATTTATCCCACGATGAAGGCGGGAGCCGTATACGAGAATAAATATCTTCTCGGTACGTCGTTCGCGCGCCCCGTAATTGCAAAGAGGATAGTTGAAATAGCTAAAAAGGAAGGCGCTGACGCTATCTCCCACGGTTGTACGGGCAAGGGCAACGACCAGGTACGTTTCGAGCTTTCTATAAAGGCGTTCGCGCCCGAAATGCCCATAATCGCTCCTTGGCGCATCTGGGACATAAAGAGCCGCGACGAGGAAATAGACTACGCCGAAGCGCATAACATACCGCTTAAAATAAACAGGGAAACCAACTATTCCAAAGATAAAAACCTGTGGCATCTTTCGCATGAAGGTCTCGACCTCGAAGACCCCGCAAACGAGCCTCAGTACGATAAAATTCTCGAGCTCGGCGTATCGCCCTGGAAAGCTCCCGACAAGAGCACTTATATAACCATACACTTTGAAAAAGGCATTCCTACCGCGATAGACGGCGAAGAGATGGACAGCGTGTCGCTTATTGAAAAGCTCAACAAAGTGGGTGGCGAAAACGGCGTAGGTCTCTGCGACATGGTTGAAAACCGCCTTGTGGGGATGAAGAGCCGCGGCGTGTATGAAACTCCCGGCGGTACGATACTTTATACCGCGCATGAACTTCTTGAATCTATCTGCCTCGATAAGGCTACGGCGCACTATAAACAGCTTATAGCTGTCAAGTACGGCGAAATGGTTTACGACGGACAGTGGTTCACGCCTTTAAGGGAAGCGCTCGACGCATTCGTAAACAAAACGCAGGAAACTGTTACGGGCGATGTAAAGCTTCGCATTTACAAGGGCAACGTAATGAACGCGGGAATAACTTCGCCTTATTCGCTGTACAGCGAGGACATAGCAACTTTCGGCGAGGATCATTGCTACGACCAGACCGATTCCGCGGGCTTCATAAATCTGTTCGGTCTGCCCATTAAAATCAAGGCGCTTCTCGACGAAAAGAAGCTTAAGTAAGCATTGACGGCAGCTTCTGCCGCGGAGTTTTCGGCGGAAATGCGCTTGAAATAACTATTTAATAGCATTAAATTACAAAGCGGCGTTTTTGCCGCTTTGTATTTATAGTTGCCGCTTTGCGGCTGTTACGGAAAAATATGTATAATGTGTTTATCGACGGCCGCGAAGGGACGACGGGTCTTCAGATTTTTGAAAGGCTTGAAAAGCGCGGCGATATAAATATTATAGTTCTGTCGGAAGAAAAGCGTAAAGACTCCGCGGCGCGCAAGGAATGCCTGAATTCTGCGGATATTTCTTTCCTTTGTCTGCCCGACGCGGCGGCGAGGGGGGCTGTTTCGCTGGTAGAAAATCCCAAAGCGCGCATTATAGACGCGTCCACGGCGCACCGCACCGCCGATGGTTGGGTTTACGGTCTGCCCGAACTTTCGCAAAAGCGCAGGGAGGAGATTGCTTCGGCAAACAGGGTGGCAAATCCCGGCTGTCACGCCACGGGTTTTATAACTCTGGTAGCTCCGCTGGTAAAAGCCGGAATTCTCGGTGCGGACTATCCGCTTGTGGCGCACTCTGTTACGGGTTATTCGGGCGGCGGAAAAAAGACGATTGCCGAATATCAGTCGAAGGAGAGGGATATATCTCTTTCTTCGCCCAGGCAGTACGGACTTGCGCTTACGCATAAGCATCTGCCCGAAATGGTTCACGAATGCGGACTTTCGCACCCGCCGATATTCAATCCCATAATCTGCGATTTTTATTGCGGCATGTGCGTTACCGTGCCGCTGTATAAAAACCTTTTGCTTAAAAAATACGGTGTAGAAGATATAAGAAGCTTTTTTGCAGAGTACTATGCGTCGCAGAATTTTATAAAAATTGCGCAAAAAGAGCAAATTCCCGCTTATCTTCCCGCAAACGAGCTGTCGGGAACGAATATGCTCAAAATTTATGTCAGCGGAAACGACGACATGATACTTATGTGCAGCGTGTTCGATAACCTCGGCAAAGGCGCGTCAGGTGCGGCGGTGCAGAATATGAACATAATGCTGGGGCTTGATGAAACTTGCTCGCTTATCTGATATTTTGGCTTAAGATTGCGGCGGTCTTGAATTAAGCTGTGTGCGGTTATGGTAATTTATAAGCCGTTGCTTGCTTAAAGAAGGCAATCAGGTCAGCTTTGCCCGATTGCATTGGCTATAATAGATTGTAATAACTATAATATAAATGTAGCCCAAATATTTTGCTAAAAGATTGACTGCGGATAAAATTTGGGATATAATCTATACAGAGCGCCTGTAAGGATTTGGGTTTTTTGTTGGCGCTTTAATGAGAGATAAGAAAAGAAGTAACGATAAATCTGTAAGAAAACTGAGGTTAAGGATTTAATTCCTATATGAAATTTTTGCGTGAAATTACAGGCGGCGTGTGCGCGCCTCTCGGCTTTAAAGCGGGCGGCATACACTGCGGTATAAGGAAAAATAAAGAAAAGAAAGATTTTGCGCTTATCATAAGCGAAGTTCCCTGCGCGGCGGCGGGAGTATATACGCAGAACCTTGTAAAGGGCGCGCCCGTTATAGTTACAAAGCGCAACCTTGCAAACGGCATTGCTCAAGCGGTAATCTGCAACAGCGGCAACGCCAACACCTGCAACAAAGACGGCGAAAAGGTAGCCGAAGAGATGTGCTCGCTCGTAACAAAAGTTTCGGGTATAGCCGCGGAAGACGTTATTGTGGCTTCCACGGGTGTTATAGGTCTTCCGCTTGACATTAAGCCTATGGCGGAGAATATCGATAAGCTTTATGCTTCCGTCGGACTTGACAGCGCGTCTGCGGCTGAAGCGATAATGACTACCGATACCGTGCCCAAGTCGGTTGCCGTTGAATTTACTCTGGGCGGCAAAACCTGCCATATAGGCGCAATTGCAAAGGGCGTGGGCATGATTTGCCCCAATATGGCTACGACGCTCATTTTCATTACTTCGGACGTTGCAATAAGTTCGGAAATGCTTCAAAAAGCGCTCTCCGAGGACGTTAAAACCTCTTTCAATATGGTCAGCATAGACGGCGACCAGTCCACCAACGATACCTGTTGCATACTAGCCAACGGACTTGCTGGAAACGAAAAAATCTGCTCTGCGGGCGCTGATTTCACGGCGTTCAAAAAAGCTCTGCACCATTGCACAGTAAAACTTTCCCGAATGATAGCAAAAGACGGAGAGGGCGCAACTAAGCTTATTGAATGCAACGTAAAGGGTGCAAAAACTTCAAAAACAGCAAAGAATGTCGCTAAATCTGTAATAAAATCTTCGCTCGTCAAAGCCGCTATGTTCGGTGCTGACGCTAACTGGGGCAGGGTGCTTTGCGCTATAGGTTACGCGGGCGAGCCTGTCGATGTAAACAAAATCGACGTAAGTTTCCGTTCGGCGGCGGGCAATCTTCCCGTATGCGAAGACGGCAGCGGAATAGCTTTCGACGAAGATTTTGCAAAGAAAGTTCTTTCCCGCGACGAGGTACAGATTAATATAGACCTCAAGTCGGGGGGGTGCAAGGCTTCGGCGTGGGGCTGCGACCTGACTTACGATTACGTAAAAATAAACGGCGATTATCGCACCTGAGTTAAGGCTCGGACGCAATTGCGGTCGTCGCAACAATAATAAATTTAAGGCTAATGTAGCCGCTTGAAGATATATCGGGTATCCAGTATCCGCGCGGCGTAAAGTTTTTTCGGAGATTTCAATGGACAAACAGGAACAGGCTGAGTTTCTGATAGAGGCTCTGCCGTACATACGAAAATACTATAATAAAATTATAGTCATAAAATACGGCGGCAACGCGATGACGGACGAAAAGCTTAAATCGTCGGTCATGAACGACGTGGCTGTTCTCAGTGCCCTAGGAATAAAAGTCGTGCTCGTTCACGGCGGCGGACCTGAAATTTCCGATATTTCCAAGCGCATGGGCATAGTTCCCAAATTTGTAAACGGATTGCGTTACACAGACTCGGAAACGGCAGAAATAGCGCGCATGGCTCTTGCTGGCAAGGTAAACAAATCTCTTGTAGACCTTCTTTGCGCGGCGGGCGGCAAGTCGATAGGACTGTGCGGCGAAGACGGACATATGTTAAGGTGCGAAAAAGTGTCCGAAGACCTCGGTTTTGTCGGAAAAATAGTCAATGTTGACGCGAGCATCATAAAAGACGTTTTAAGCCTCGGATATGTTCCCGTAATTTCTCCGATAGGTTTCGACGACGAGGGCAATATTTATAACATAAACGCAGACACCGCCGCGGCGTCTATAGCGGGCGCTATAGGGGCGGAGAGTCTCATTCTCATGACAGACATCAAGGGATTGCTTGAAAATAAAGACGATCCCGATAGTTTAATAAAAAAGGTATACGTTTCCGATATTCCCGCGCTTGTAAAGCAGGGCATAATATCGGGCGGCATGATACCCAAAATAGACTGCTGCAAAGAAGCCATCCGCCGCGGTGTGAACAAGGTGTTCATTACGGACGGACGGGTTTACCATTCCATTTTGGTGGAAATTTTGTCTGAAGAAGGCAGCGGCACCATGTTTTACAGTTGACTGATTTATTGCGTTAAATCAGTCTTTCTTTTAGTAAAAGGCATTATTTTGCGGAGTTAAAATGAACGGAAAGGATATAATCGAAGAAGATAAACAATATATTGCTGGAACATACGCCCGCTTCCCCGTCGCTTTCAGGGAAGGTAAGGGCTGCCGCCTGTACGATTACGACGGCAAGGAATATGTTGACTGCGGCAGCGGCATTGCCGTAAATATTTTCGGCGTCAACGACGAAGAGTGGAAGAAAGCGGTAACCGACCAGCTGGGCTGCGTTCAGCACGCAAGCAATCTTTTTTATACCGAGCCTCAGGCTAAGCTTGCCAAACTCATGTGCGAAAAGACGGGCGCGAAGAAAGTTTTCTTCGGCAACAGCGGCGCGGAAGCCAACGAGTGCGCCATTAAAGTTGCCAGAAAGTACGGCGAAACACGCTACGGCGCGTCGAGGAAAAAAATAATAACCCTTAAAGATTCTTTCCACGGCAGAACGCTGGCGACGCTTGCGGCGACAGGTCAGGACGCTTTCCATAAATATTACGGTCCTTTCCCCGCAGGATTTGTTTATGCCGAACCTGATTTAAAGGGCGTTTTGAATTGCATTGACGGCGACACTTGCGCTATAATGATTGAATGCATACAGGGCGAAAGCGGCGTCAACGTCCTCGACGGTCAGTTTGTTAAAGAAATAGAAAAAATCTGCAAAGAGCGCGACATTCTTTTCATCTGCGACGAAGTGCAGACGGGCAACGGTAGAACGGGTTACCTTTACGCATACGAAGCCTTCGGCGTTCACCCCGACATAGTTACTACGGCGAAGGGGCTTGGCGGAGGTCTGCCGATAGGCGCGTGCATGCTCTTTGAAAAGTGTGCGGATGTTTTTGGATACGGCGACCACGGCTCAACGTTCGGCGGAAATCCCGTAGTCTGCGCGGGCGCGTACAGCATACTTTCCAGAATAGACGATAAGCTTTTAGCCGAAGTAAGGGGAAAGGGCGAGTATTTCAAAGAAAAGCTTGCCGCAATAAAAGGCGTCAAAAATGTAAGCGGCATGGGACTTATGATAGGTCTTGAAACGGAAAAACCTGCCGCGGAAATTGCAAAAAAATGTATAGATAAGGGGCTTTTGGTGCTAACCGCTCATTCAAAGGTGCGCCTTTTGCCGCCTCTTTCCATAAGCAAAGACGAAATGGACTTTGCCGTAAGAATATTAAGCGAGGTTATAAGTCAATGAAACATTTACTCAAACTCGGCGATCTGAGCAGGGAGGACATACTTTCCATACTCAACCTCGCCGACCAGCTCAAATTTGAAAGGAATAACGGTATACAGAAGGATTACCTCAAGGGCAAAAAGCTGGGCATGATTTTCCAGAAAGCTTCTACCCGCACAAGGGTTTCTTTTGAAGCGGGTATGTACGAGCTCGGCGGTTACGCGCTCTTTTTGTCGAGCAACGACCTTCAGATAGGCAGGGGCGAACCCGTTCAGGATACGGCGCGCGTTCTGTCGCGCTATCTCGACGGCATTATGATACGCACCTTTGCCCAGCAGGAAGTTGAAGACCTTGCAAAGTACGGCAGCATTCCCGTAATTAACGGACTCACCGACTACTGCCATCCCTGTCAGGTGCTCGCCGACCTTATGACCATAAGGGAGCACAAGGGCACGTTCAAAGGGCTTAAAATGGCGTTCATAGGCGACGGCAACAATATGGCAAACAGCCTTATAGTCGGCGCGGTAAAGACCGGAATGAGTTTTGCGGTTGCCTGCCCCGAAGGTTACGAACCCGACGCCGAGCTTGTTAAGTGGGGCAAGGAAAGCGGACTTCTTACCGTTACCAACAACGTGAAAGAAGCCATCGAGGGCGCGGACGTTCTTTACACCGACGTGTGGGCTTCCATGGGTCAGGAGAAAGAGAAGAAGGAACGCGAGAGCATATTCAAGGGCTATCAGATAAACGAAAAGAACATAAAGGAAGCCAAAGAAGACGTAATGGTTATGCATTGCCTTCCCGCGCACCGCGGCGAGGAAATAACCGACGGAGTTTTTGAAGCTCACGCAAAGGAAATTTTTGACGAAGCCGAAAACAGGTTGCACGCTCAGAAGGCCGTAATGGTCAAACTTATGCGCTGAGCCGCGCCTCGAATTACATACGAATTACATAACCTTAAAAAGGAAGTATAGATGAAAAACAGCAGAGTTTATTTGACGCTTGCAAACGGCAGGCAGTTCACGGGTTATTCCTTCGGCGCCGAAAAGGAAGTCGTAGGCGAACTCGTGTTCACGACGGGCATGACGGGCTATATCGAAACGCTTACCGACCCCAGCTATTACGGTCAGATAGTAACGCAGACTTTCCCGCTTATAGGCAACTACGGCATGATTGAAGCTGATACCGAAAGCAAAAAGCCTTGGGTTACCGCCTATATAGTAAGGGAAAAGTGCGACGAGCCTTCAAACTTCAGGTGCGGCGGCACTATAGACGAATACCTTAAAAAGCACGATATCCCCGGCATTTACGGCATCGATACCCGCGAGCTTACCAAAATAGTAAGGGAAGCGGGCGTTATGAACGCAGCCATAACAAAAAAGCCTTTGAAGGACCTTTCAGAAGTTGCCGCATATACAATAAAAGACGCGGTAAAATCTGTTACGTGCTCAGAAGTGGAATACCTCGGCGACCCTGACGGCATTAAAGTGGCTGTCTGGGATTTCGGCGCTAAGCGCAACATAATGCGCGAACTTGCCAAGCGCGGCTGCTATTGCATGAAAGTGCCTTCGTGGTATACTGCGGAACAGATTCTCGCGCTCGAGCCGCAGGGACTTATGCTTACAAACGGCCCCGGCGACCCTTCCGAAAATGTTGAAGTAATTTCCAATATCCGCAAGCTTGCGGGCAAGCTCCCCGTATTCGGCATCTGCCTCGGACATCAGCTTTTCGCGCTCGCAATGGGCGGAAAAACCAAAAAGATGAAGTACGGCCACAGAGGTTCAAACCAGCCCGTCAAAAACCTTGATACGGGCAGGGTTTACATCTCCAGCCAGAACCACGGCTATGAAGTTATCTCTTCAAGCGTGGAGGGCGGCAAACTCAGCTTCATCAACGCGAACGACGGCACGTGCGAAGGCTTTGAATATCCCGAGCTCAACGCATACACCGTTCAGTTCCACCCCGAAGCCTGCGGCGGCCCTATGGACGCTTCGTTCCTCTTCGATAAATTCATACTCAACATAAAGGAGGGCAAGTACCATGCCTAAGAGAGAGGATATCAAAAAAGTACTCGTAATAGGTTCGGGTCCCATAGTAATAGGCCAGGCGGCAGAATTCGACTATGCAGGCGCGCAGGCGTGCCGCGTTCTTAAGGACGCAGGTCTCGACGTCGTGCTCTGCAACTCAAACCCCGCTACCATAATGACAGATAAGGCGCTCGCAGACGAAATCTATCTCGAGCCGCTTACCATAGATACATTAAAAAGAATAATCATAAAGGAAAGGCCCGACAGCCTTCTTGCTTCCCTCGGCGGACAGACAGGTCTTACGCTCGGCTGCCAGCTTGCAAAAGAGGGCTTCCTCGACAAGTGGGGTGTAAAGCTTATCGGCGTTAACTTAAGCGCGATAGACAGGGCGGAGGACAGGGAACTCTTCAAAGAGACGATGCAGAAGATAAACCAGCCCGTAGTTCCCTCCGACATAGCTTACACCGTTGAAGAGTGCCTTGAAGTTGCACAAAAAATCGGCGGCTATCCCGTAATAGTCCGTCCCGCTTACACGCTCGGCGGCGCAGGCGGCGGCGTTGCGCATAACGAGGAAGAGCTTAAAATAATAGCGCATAACGGACTTATGCTTTCGCCCATAACGCAGGTGCTTATCGAAAGATACATCGGCGGCTGGAAGGAAATAGAGTTCGAAGTTCTGCGCGACGGTGCGGGCAACGTGCTCACCGTCTGCTCGATGGAGAACTTCGACCCTGTAGGCATTCACACGGGCGACTCCATAGTAATCGCGCCCGCCGTTACTCTTTCCGACAAAGAGTACCAGATGCTGCGCACGGCGTCGCTCGACATCATAACCGAGCTCGGCATAGAGGGCGGCTGCAACTGCCAGTTCGCGCTCAATCCCGATTCCTTTGAGTATTCGGTAATAGAAGTTAACCCCAGAGTTTCGCGCTCTTCGGCGCTCGCTTCAAAAGCTACGGGCTACCCCATAGCTAAAGTTGCAACTAAAATTGCGCTCGGCTATACGCTCGACGAAATAAAGAACGACGTTACCGGCAAAACTTATGCCTGCTTCGAGCCCACGCTCGACTACGTGGTCGTAAAACTGCCCAAGTGGCCGTTCGATAAATTCCTCTATGCAAAGCGCACCCTCGGCACCAGAATGAAAGCTACCGGCGAAGTTATGGCAATCGGCACCAACTTCGAAATGGCTATCATGAAAGCCGTTCGCGGCGCAGAAATTTCGCTCGGCACGCTTAACATGCCCAAGATGATGGAGCTTTCCGACGAGGAAATTCATTCCAAGCTGCACGAACTTACAGACGAAAGGCTTTTCGTCGTGTTCAGCGCAATAAAGCGCGGAATTACCATAGACGAAATACACAACATTACCAAGATAGATAAATGGTTCCTTGAAAAGCTGAAAAATCTTTCCGACTTCGAGGAAGAAATTAAGGGCAATCCTCTGACGCGCGCCCAGTATATGCGCGGCAAGAAGATGGGCTATCCCGACAAGGAACTTGAAAAAATATCGGGCAACAAGCTTCCCATGCACAGGGACGCCGTGTTCAAGATGGTTGATACCTGCGGCGCGGAATTTGCGGCACAGACGCCTTACTTCTACTCGACGTACGACGAAGCCGACCACGATGAAGCAAAACCCTTCGTAAAGCGCAGCAAAAAGCGCAGAATAATAGTTATCGGCTCAGGTCCCATACGTATAGGTCAGGGCATAGAGTTCGACTATTCTTCCGTACACTGCGTATGGACTCTTAAAGAGCTCGGCTACGAAGTTATAATAATAAACAATAACCCCGAAACCGTATCCACCGACTTCGACACGGCTGACAGGCTTTACTTTGAATCGCTCACTCCCGAAGACGTGCAGAGCGTAATCGACGTTGAAAAGCCTTACGGCGTTGTTATAACGTTCGGCGGACAGACGGCTATTAAACTGTGCAGCTACCTCGACAAAAAGGGCGTGCGCATTCTCGGCACTCCTGCGGACAGCGTAGACCTCGCGGAAGACAGGGAGAGGTTCGATGAACTCCTTGAGCAGTTCTCCATAGCCCGTCCCAAGGGACTTACCGTAATGACCAAGGAGGAAGCTATTGCCGCTGCGGAAAAACTCGGTTACCCCGTGCTTCTGCGTCCTTCATACGTAATCGGCGGTCAGAATATGACTATAGCCTTCACGCAGAACGATATCGAAAGGTATATGGATGTAATCCTTGCCCAGAAGATTGAAAACCCCGTTCTGTGCGATAAATACCTTATGGGTACCGAACTTGAAGTTGACGCCATATCCGACGGCGTTGACGTTCTCATACCCGGCATAATGCAGCATATAGAGCGCGCGGGCGTTCACAGCGGCGACTCGATTGCCGTTTACCCGCCCTACAATCTCAGCGACGCAATGCTCAAAAAGGTAGTCGACGTATCTGTTGAGCTTGCGCTTTCGCTCAAGACCAAGGGTCTTATAAACATACAGTATCTTATTTATCAGAACGAACTTTACGTAATAGAAGTTAACCCCAGAGCATCGCGTACAATACCTTATATTTCCAAGGTTACGGGCGTGCCTATGGTTGAGCTTGCCACGAAGATTCTTGTAGGCGCTAAGCTCAAGAGGCTCGGCTACGGCACGGGACTCTATCCCAATTCGCCGTACGTAGCGGTAAAAGTTCCCGTGTTCTCGTTTGAAAAGCTCAACGATGTAAACTCTCAGCTCGGACCCGAAATGAAGTCCACGGGCGAAGTTCTCGGCATAGGCAAGACCATAGAAGAGGCTCTTTTCAAGGGACTCGTTTCCGCAGGCTTCAATATGAAGCATCCCACAAAGCAGCATCCTTCGGGCATTTACTTCACCGTAAACGACCAGGATAAGTACGAGATTGTAAATATCGTAAAGAAGTTTGCAGACTTAGGGCTTACTTTCTATGCAACCAAGGGTACTGCCGAAGTTATAAGAAGCCTCGGCATAGAGTGCACCGAAGTTGCGCGCCTTTCTACTAACGACGATATCTTGAAGCTCATGGACGCAGGCAAGATAGACTACGTTGTTTATACCGGCAAGACAGATATGGAGTCGATTACAAACTATATTTCGCTCCATCACCATGCAATACTTCTCGGCATAACCGTTCTTACCTCGCTTGATACCACAAACGCCCTTGCCGACTGCATAGCGGGCAGATATACCCAGTTCAATACCGAACTTGTCGATATCAACCACCTGCGCAGGCAGAAGCTTAAGCTCAACTTCTGCAAGATGCACAGTTGCGGCAACGACTATATATTCTTCAATAATTTCGATAACAAGATAACCTGCCCCGAATCGCTTGCCATAAACTTCTCCGACAGGCATTACGGAATAGGCAGCGACGGCATCGTAATGATTGAAAAATCTGACGTGGCAGACTGCAAAATGCGCGTATTCAACCGCGACGGAAGCTTCGGCGGACTTGCCGCTAACCCTTTAAGGTGCGTTGCGAAATACGTGTTCGATAAGCGGATAGTAAATTCCGATAAAATATCCATAGAAACTTGCGGAAGCGTTAAAATGCTTGAAGTGGTTTCCTTCAACGGCGTGGCAAGCTCGGTTTCGGTAAATCTTGGCAAAGCTACGTTCGCACCCGCAGAAGTTCCCGTAAATTTCGAAAGCGAAGTTGTTGGCAAAGTTCTTAACTTCGGCGGAAAAGATTATGTTACTACGGCGGTCAACGTAGGCAATTCGCATTGCATAATCTTCTGCGACAAGGTTGACGACGTTGATATGGAAGCTCTCGGTCAGGCTGTTATCGCTTCGGGAATGTTCCCCGGAGTTGCTTACATCGAATGTGCCAGAATAGTCAACGACCTTACGCTTAAACTGCGCGTATGGGACAAGGTAAACGGCGAAACAATGGCTTGCGGTACGGCGGCTGTAGCGGTAGTTGCGGCTGCAATAAAAATGGGCAGCTGCGCAAAAGATAAGGTAATAACCGTTAAGTTGCGCGGTGGCGACCTGTTTGTAAAATGCCTTGAAAACGGTGATTTCATTCTCGACGGCAGCGTAAAACAGTCCTATGAGGGCGTTATAGAGATATAATGATATATTTAGACAATGCGGCGACAACCAGACCCGATGAGGAGTGTTTGCAGATCGCCGCAAAATACCTTACAGATAAATTTTATAATCCTTCCGCATTATATGCGGAAGGATATAATTTGCACCTTGAGCTTGCGGCCGCGCGCGAAAATATTCTTTCTCACATAGCCGACCCCGAAGAGTATTCGCTTATTGTAACCTCGTGCGGTACTGAGGCGGATAATCAGGCAATTTTCTGTGCGGGCAGAAGGGGTAATATTGTTACCACTTACGGCGAGCACGCGGCGGTTTTTGCCAGTGCGCAGGAAGCAGGCAGAAGGGGTATAGAAGCGCGTTTTGCTCCGCTTGAAGCGGACGGCAGGGTCAACGTCGAAGAGCTTTTAAAGCTTGTGGACGATAAAACTTCGCTTGTTTCCGTCATTCACGTGAATAACGAAACGGGCGCGATTAACGACATAAATAATATAGTCGAGCGCGTAAAGGCTAAAAATCCGCGCACGCTTTTTCATTCTGACGGCGTTCAGGCTTTCGGCAAAATTCCGTTCAGATTAAGTTCCGCGGTGGATATGTATTCGCTGAGCGCGCATAAAATAGGTGCGCTTAAGGGCACGGGCGCGCTCATCAAAAAGAAAAAGCTTGTTATAAACCCTTATATCTGGGGCGGCGGACAGGAGAGCGGTTTAAGAAGCGGCACCGAAAATGTTTTCGGAATAAAAATGCTTGAACTTGCATCCCAAAAAGTTTACGGCAATTTAAAAAATATATGCGAAAACATTAAAAATGTCAAATCGCGCCTTTGGGAACTTTTGGATAAAGACCTTTTTACGCTGATTTCCCCGCAGGACGGTTCGCCTTACATTCTTACGGTTGCCGCCAAGGGTGTTCGCGGCGAAACAATTCTGCATATGTGCGACGATGAAGGGCTTATAATCGGCACGGGCTCGGCTTGTTCGTCCAATGCCGCAAAAAGGTATTCGCGCGTGATGCAGGCGTGCGGCGTAGGCAACGACCTTATAGACGGTGTTTTAAGGCTTAGTTTCTGCGCGCATACAACGGTTGAAGAAGCTGAAAAAGCGGCGCAAATTCTTAATAAAGTTGTGCGCGCTGACAGCGAAATGATGAAATAAAATTATGGAAAAAGTAGTTATAATCCGCTATGCGGAAATACATTTAAAAGGTAAAAACCGAGGCTATTTCGAGCGTGTTTTTGCCGCAAATATGGAAAAGTCGCTTAAGGGAATCCGCCACGAAATAAGAAGGCGCAGCGGCAGATACCTTGTAGAAAATTTCGATGTTGAAGACGAAACAAAAATAGTAAAAAAGCTTTCAAGAGTTTTTGGCGTGCATTCGCTCAGCGTGGGGCTTAAAGTTCCGTCTGTAATGAACGATATTTTTTACGCCGCGCGCGAAGTGAGCGACTGCGGCGGCACGTTCAAAGTTGAAACGCACCGTGCGGATAAAACATTTTATATGACGTCACCGCAGATAAGCGCAGAAATCGGCGGCAGATTGCTTGACTCTAATAAAAACCTTAAAGTTGACGTGCACAACCCGGATTTTGTAATAAATATCGATGTGCGCGAAGACGGAAGTACGCTTGTATTCAATAAGTTCATAAAATGCGCCGACGGTATGCCCGTGGGCACGGCTGGGCGCGGACTTTTGCTTCTTTCTGGCGGCATAGACAGCCCCGTGGCGGGGCATATGATTGCCAAGCGCGGCATGAAAATTGATTGCCTTCATTTCCACAGTTATCCGTATACCAACATGCAGGCAAGGCAAAAAGTTCTGGATCTTGCCAAAATTCTTTCGGAGTATACCTGCGGAATTAAGGTAACGGTAATTTCAGTCAAGCACATTCAGGAAGAAATTCATAAAAACTGCAACGGAGCTTATATGGTAACGCTTTTGCGCCGTTTTATGATGCGCCTTGCCGAAAGGCTTGCCAAACAAGACGGCGACCAGTGCATTATAACCGGCGAAAGCTTAGGTCAGGTTGCAAGCCAGACGATAGAGGGTATGACATCGTCTAACAGCGTGGTGGAAAGCATGCCGGTTCTGCGCCCCTTGTGCGGTTTCGATAAAAACGAAATTATAGAGCGCAGTCGCGATATCGGCGCTTACGACGTTTCGATAAGACCTTACGAGGACTGCTGTACGGTATTTTTGCCCGATTATCCCATAATAAAGCCCAAAATGGCGGACGTGCTTGCTGAAGAAGCCAAGCTTGACGTGCAGGGGCTTTTGGACGAAGCGTTTGCTACTGCTGAAGTTACTGAGTTTTAAAGAAGTATAAACTTTTTTACTGCTTATTAAATAAGAAAGGCGGTAAGGTAATAAAACTTGCAATACAGTTAAAGTTTCGTTTTTTCAAAGTTTTTTAAACTGCGGCTTAAATTATTATAGTAAACTTTTGTTCGCGTTTCACGATACAGTCTTTGAATTGGTATAGCGCATAGTATTTTAAGCGTAATTTAACGTAATAATATAATTATTTATATTATTATCTTCTAAATAGTTGCCTACTAGTTCGGTTACATAGCCTTTAGCTATACCACCTAAATCTAGTTTGATATCATTATACTTGGTATATTTATTATTATCTAGTTTGATATCATCTATATTTATATTTACATCTAATTCTTTATTACTTGGCAAGCTATTACATTTATTTATGTATTTTTTCCAAATACCTGTTAGATTACCTGCT
>CAJLLH010000002.1 GCA_905207385.1 uncultured Eubacteriales bacterium | reverse complement strand
GCGCTATGAAAGGAATAGTGTTGCCTTCGTCAAGAAGAGTTACAATGTTTTTTGCATGTTCGGGTTTAAGTTTGAATTCTTCTGTAAGTTGCTCAATTATTTCCATAAAAATTTTTCCCGTAAAACTTTTTTCATATTTTCCCGAAGACTGTGCCGAAGGGCGTTAACTTACCCGCACAATCAGTCGGCAAAAGTTTTTACTTTGATTATTTTAATTAAAAAATGCAATTAAGTCAATACTTTTTTTAATTTTTACTTATAAGCAAAATTTATTGCTCTCACCAATTTTGTCGCGCAGAAACCAAGACTTGTACAAAAATTTGGCAAATTGATTTAAGTAAGTTTTCGCCGGAACAGTTTCAGCCGCCGAAGACACAATGTCGTACGCCATACTCCCCGCGCTTAAAAATTGATTCATTTTCCGTTATTCGCATTTTAAATTGCGGCAATTTTAAATTGCAGAAAAACTAAGGACTTGTTTTAACCTCTGAATCAAAGCAAAGATTAAACCGTTTTAACTGTGCCTGACTGCACTTAACCGTTTTTAACTCTTAACGATTTTAAAAAATCTTTCTGCTCTTTTGTAACGCGGAAGCTGTCGCAAGCCTTGGAAATGGCTTTATTTCTGACTTTTACGTCACACGTAGTACTTTGCAAAATCTGCAAACCGACCTCGTAATGCTTTATAAGCACTTCAGCAAGCAACCACGCCGCCGCCATCATCACATAATATTTATTCGGGTTGCAGTTTTGTATGCTTTCCGATATTAAAGGCAGATACTTTTCCTCAACATAAAAATGCAGCAACGTAGTCAGAGCAAAACGCCGCACGTACTCACCGCCGTTATAGCCGTTTTCGCAGCAGAGATATCTTTTTATAAAATCAATATACTCTTCCCTATTCTTTTGAATGCACGCGGGAGCAAAGCAGTCGCACAGCGCCCAGTCGGTTAAGCTGTTTACGCAACTGTCGGAAACGGACAAAAATTCCTTAAGCGGAAGCTGAGCCGCCAGCGTAAGCTTTATAAAAACTACCTCGTAAAACCTTTCTTCAAAGCTTGCAAAGGCAGCGTACTCCCCTTTGTACTTTTTGGCAAGTCGGCGCATATCGGGCGTGCGCACGCCTATAATTTCAAGCTTGTTATCGGCTATAATTCTGCGCTGAAAATCTGCAAAATTTTTATCTGATAAGCTATAAAGTTCAGCAAGAACTTCTTCGTATGTAACCATATTGCCTCCGCCCGCTCATTGCGCGTTTGTATTGCCGAAAACTTTTTCAAGAGCTTCGTACCACTGCGCCGTTCCGTCCCGTGTGTTTGCGGGACTGGTTGACGGCAGTTTTACCCACGGCACCAAGATATCGGGATAATATTTTTTAAAAATTTCAAACGCCTTGCCGCCGTTTAAAATTATAAGCTCTATCGGCGCGACCGAAAGCACGTCTTCAAGGCGCGCAACCTTATAATTTTTTATAGACGAGTCGCTTGACCCGTCTATTTCGCACTCGGTAACAATATCCCACAACGCCACGCGCTTTTCAAGCAGAAAAGCGCGCTTAAGTTCCGTACCGTCCGGCACGGGCTGATTGAAAAAGCTGCACAAAGTTTTCCAGAACCTGTTCTGTTTGTTTCCGTAATAAAATTCAATCTGTCTGCTCTTTACTGACGGAAAACTTCCCAGAATAAGAACGCGGCTTTCAGCGTTGAAAACGGGGTCAAAACCATACTTTATGTCTGACATAAATTATATTTCAAGCGGCTTTTTAACCTTTCCGACTACCGCAGCCGCCATACGCGAGCTGTCGAACGCGTTGTCTATCGATTCGTAAACGTCGTCCATGGTAACGGCGTTGACGCTTGCAATGCGCTCTTCAAAGTCGTAAAGCTTGCCGCTGTACATAAGTTCCTTGCCGTAAAGAAGCATCTGCGAGCTTGTACTTTCCTGGGCAAAAATGGACGACGCCTTAAGCTGTTCCTTTCCACGGTTGAACTCGTCCACGCTAATGTCTTTGCGCTTTATGTCTTCTATGCATTTATATATGGCGTCTACAGATTTTTTAAAATTCTCGGCATTTACGCCCGCATAAATCACCTGCGTACCCGTATCGGAATACGAAGTGTTGTATGAATATACGGTATAGGCAAGACCAAGCTTTTCGCGCACGGTCTGGAAAAGGCGCGAACTCATGCTTCCGCCAAGCACGGAATTCATTACCTGAGCTGCGTCGTACAATCTGTCGTAACGCTTTACCGACGGATAGCACAACGCAAGGTGCACCTGCTCGATATCCTTATATTTAACAAGCGACTGATGCTTTAAATTTACGGGAATATTACGCACGTCTTTTTTAGTGGGCGCAAGATTCGAAAAATATTTTTCGGCAAGTTCTTCCGCAAGATTTATATCTATATTGCCAGCCATGGAAATAACGATATTATCGGTTGTATAGCGGCAATTCATATACTTTTTAACGTCGGCTTTTGTAAAGCCGTTGACGTTTTTGCGCGGACCGAGAATGTTTCTGCCGTAGCCTTCACGGCCGTAATACGCTTCGCCGAGCACGTCAAGGCAGAGGTCGTCGGGCGTATCTTCATTCATGCTTATTTCTTCGATTATTACACCCTTTTCGCGCGCCATCTCGTCTTCGGGGAAAGTGCTGTTCAAAAAGAGGTCGGCAAGAATTTCAAAAGCCTTGGCGGCGTTTTCCGTTGTGGATTTTGCGTAATAGCACGTAAGATCTTTGCCCGTAAAGGCGTTGGTCTGCGCGCCTATTCTGTCCATTTCGTCGGATATTGCAAAGGCTGAGCGCTTTTGGGTGCCCTTGAACATCATGTGCTCTATGAAATGAGAAATGCCGTCTTCCTCGTCAGATTCAACATTTGCGCCCGTGCCAACGAGCACGCCCATGCTTACAGACATAAGTCCTTCCATGCGCTTTACGACAAGTCTTATTCCGTTATCCAGTGTTTTAAAATGTACCATTTATTCTCCTATACTGTGCGAAACCGTACAGGCGGCAAGGCCGCTGTTTCTTATGTATCCAAAAATTTTAGGCAGAGCTTTTACCGTACTCTCCGTGGGGTGCATCAAAATAAAGTCTCCGCCTTGCAGATTCTTTGTAGCGCGCGAAAATATGAGGTCAGGATCGCTGTCGCGCCAGTCGATCGTATCTTTGCTCCACATTATAAGCTTTAATCCGAGCGCCGCGCAAGCGTTTACGGTATAATCGTTGAACGCACCCGAAGGCGGCGCAAAAAGGCTTATTTTTGTGTTGCAAATCATATTGATAAGCTTTGCGCTGGGCGCTATTTCCTCCATATTTCCGTCGTAGGAAAGCTGGGAATGGTCCTTATGGAAATAGCCGTGGCTTGCCACCTCCTGTCCGCGCGTAAAAATTTCGCGCACGCAGTCTACGTTATCGTCCGCCCAGCTTCCGCCGATAAAAAACGTAGCTTTTGCGTTGTACTCGTCCAGAAGGTCCAGAATTTCGTAAACCTCGTCCGTGTTCTGATATACGTTGAACATCAGGCACACTTCGCTTTCAGATTGACTGCGGTAATACACGTTACTGTCGTTATCCGATACGGTAACCGCCCCCGCGCCGAAAAAGCCTACAAGCGCCGTAACCGTGATAACGGCGCAGATGATAAGGTTTGTTACAATGGCAATAATCTTGTTCTTCAACAGTTTACCCCTAAAAAGCAAATACTATTTATATATTATTAGCATTAAGGTAAATTATTGCCTGTTTTTATTCTGACGCGCGTTAAAAACTGCGCCAGACATATTCCGTTGCTATTTCAGTTTTATTATCGTTACGCCCGTTTCGCCCTCGCCGTATTTGCCAGAACGAAAACTTTCAACGTTTTTGTGCCTTTTAAGATGTTCGGCGATAGCCTTTCTCAGTCTGCCCGTACCTACGCCGTGAATTACTTTTATTTCTTCAAGGTTATCGGTTACGGCTTTATCTATAAAATTATCGACCTCGTACAGCGCTTCCTCTACCGTCATTCCCAGAACGTTGATTTCAAGCAGAGGTCTGGAGGGCGCAATTTTGCGCACTACGCGCACGTTGTCTTGTTTGGCGGTAACCTTTTTTCCGCCTATGATGAGCAGTTCGGCAAGCTTGCACCTAAGCTTCATGCTCCCGCACGCAACCTCGGCTTCACCCTTAGCCGGCGAAAAGGAAAGCACTTCGCCCTCCGTCTGCATAGGCTTTACAAAAAACCTGTCGCCGACATGCACGTTATTTTTATCCGCGGGAGCGTATGGCGTCTGCCGCTCCTGAGAAGCCTCCTCCCTGAACGCGGCGTCCTTTATTTTATTTTTCAGCGTTCGCGCCTTTATAAGGTCGGCTTCGGAAATTTCTTCCTTTTTGAAAATATCCTCTATTTCAGCAAGCATCTCTTCGGCTTCGGCGGCGCGCTCGTTTACAATTCTGCGGCTCTCTGCCCTGGCGTTATTGAAAAGTTTTGCCCGCTCGTTGTCAAGCGACTGAGCTTTTGCGTCAGCTTCGGCTATTTTGCGCTTCAGTTCAGACTTTAACTGTTCGTTTTCCGTAACAAGCTGTTCGGCTTTGACCCTGCTTTCTTCCGCACTTCGCACAATATTTTCAAATGCGCGCCCGCCTTCGGAAAGATAAGAAACGGCGCTGTCCAGCACGTCTTCTGGAAGTCCCATACGCCTGCATATGGCAAGCGCGTTACTCGAACCCGGCATGCCTATTTTTATGCGATAAAGCGGCTTTAAAGTTGCCGAATCAAACTCCATACTGGCATTTTCAATGCCTTTAGCGCCGAAGGCGAATTCCTTAAGCGCGGTGAAATGCGTTGTTACAATGCCTTTGCAACCTGAGGCGAGCAGTTTTTCTACCACGGCGCGGGCAAGCGCCTGACCTTCGTCGGGGTTTGTACCGCCGCCGAGTTCGTCAATAAGCACAAGGCTGTCGGAGTTTACACCCTTGACAATTTCTATTACTGTTTTAATATGCGAAGAGAACGTTGAAAGACTTTCTTCTATGCTCTGACTGTCGCCAAGGTCGCAGAAAACGTTATCGAACACGCCTACCGAACTGCCGACCACGGCAGGAATAAAAAGTCCGCACGCCGCCATAAGGCAGAAAAGACCAGTCATTTTAAGCGTAACCGTTTTGCCGCCCGTATTCGCGCCGCTTAAAAGCAGAAAATTGTAATTGCCGCCAAGCTCCACGCTTACGGGGACTATCCTTGTTTTATCGATAAGCGGATGTCTGCCCTTGACTATATTTATATAGCCGCGCTTGTTAACGTTGGGTTTTACGGCTTTAAGCGAATATGCATACTGCGCGCGGGCATAGCAAGAATCGAGCGAGGCGAGCACTTCCATATCCGTTTTAAGCTTATCGGAGAGCGCACCGAATCTTTTGGAAAAGCTTTTTAATATGCGCTCCACTTCCTCGCGCTCGTCTATGGTGAGGGCGATAAGCTCGTTATTCATTTCAAGAACATATTCAGGTTCAATAAAAAATGTTGCACCCGTCTGCGAACGGTCGTGAACGAAGCCGCGTATTCTGTTTTTATACTCCGCCTTTACGGGAATAACAAAGCGGTCGTTACGCATGGTAACAGACGCATCCTGAAGATATGATGCCGTAGGACCTGTTATATACTCCGAAAGTTTGCCCCTTATCCTCGCGTTCAGCGATTTGATTTTTGTACGGATTTCGGCAAGTTTTTCGCTAGCGTGGTCGTTTACCTCGCTGTCGGAAAGTATGGCAAAGTTTATATCGTCTTCAAGCGGTTGGTCATAATAAAGCCTGGCGCAGTCGGACTTAAGAAGCGTAATATTTTCGTCTGCGGCAGACGATACCGAAGTGTGCGCAATGCGCGCCGCACGGTTGAGCGCGTTAACCTGCATTAGTTCCCCGCAGGAAAGCGTACTGCCCTTTTCCGCTCTTGAAAGAAGGTCGGAGCAGTCTTCAAAGTACTCGACTCCCGAAACGCCGTATCTGTACAACAAAAGCTCGGCTTCCTCCGTGCGGTTAAGGCGCGAACGAACCTCCTCTATATCTTCCGAAGGCAAACTTTCCGCTATAAGCTTTTTAGCGCCTTCAAGCGCGGCGAACTCGGCGCACTTTGCAAGCACTTTATTAAGTTCAAGTTTTTCAAAAAATTGAGTATTCATATTCTTCCGCCGCCCTGACTTTCTGTGCTCAAGGCGATATTTTATGCAACAGATTGCCGCAAACCATTAATTTTAAGTCGTTTAATCAGAGTACGGGCGACTGACCGTGCCCGCGCGTAACTTTGCCGAGCTTGTTTTTAAGCGCGTTTTCTTCCAAAAGAGAGGCTGAAAGCGCGACAGGGTCGCGTTCAACTGAAAAATCTGCAAGCGCTCCGAAATCGCCGTGCGCAGTTAAAAGATTTGCGCAGTTATACAGCTCGAATCTGCATACCGACGTTTCGTAGCGCCTTAAGGGGAATTCTCTGCCCGCATCGTCGGTAAGCGTGTAAACCCTGCGCTTATCGCAAGACTGGCACGCGCGCCCGAACGGACAGTAAACAAGGTCCATCACCTTAATTCCGCCCGCATAAAGCGCAAAGGCATTTTCGGTGCGGAGCGGCGCGCTCTCTGCAAGAGTAAGTTCTTTTGAAATGCAGTAATATTTTGTATTGTTTTTAAGGTATTCTGCCGCAAAGGTATTTGCCGCGTTGAACCCCGTACCCGCAAAAAGCGGCTTATTAAGTTCGCGCGCAAGCACAATGCCGTAAAAGCCGTCGCAATATATTCCGTCAAAATTAACGGCGATGTCCTTTACTTTTTCCACTTCATCGCCGCTTAAAAAAGGCGGCAGAAACAGAAATTTTTCGCCGGAAAAATCTTTGGTAAGCGCTTTGATATCTTCGTCAAAACTATTCAGCTTGAGTATGCCTATATCGGCGCGCACGCCGTTAAGGTCAGTGCTTATTACTGCTGTTTTTGAATTATTTTTATTGTAAGGCGCAGGTATTGTAACGTTTCTGTCTAAATTAGTTCTGTCTTTGAATGTAAGGGTTGAAACAAATTTTTCGTAAGCGGCGCGCCTGAACGCATTGAGCGCACCCATGCCGAGATAGGGTCTGCCTTTTATGCAAACCTTATCGAACTGAACGTTCAATGGCAGATTGCCAACCTTTTTAAAGCACGCCGTTATGTCTTCTTCGGAAAGCGGTCTGCTTTCTGCCGCCGCCAGTTTTTCTGCTCCCGAATATTTAACGCCGTCAATGCTTACGCGGGGGAACTGACCCTCTTCAAACCACGCCGAAACGACGGGGCTGAGCGTGCGCTGTTTGGAAACAAGAGCTGCATTGAGAGTAGTATCGGTAGTTACAAAAACTTTGTCGCCGTTTTTAAGGCGCTGAGATGTTCGGATGTAAAAACCGCCTTTACCCTCGCCGTCAAATACTCCGCCGCACAGTTCCGTGCCCGAACGCAGTATTTTGAACCCGTCGCCCTTTACAAATTTCTGTGCGCTTTCGCAGAAAAATTTGCCGTTTGCAACCTTTACCGTGCCGACGTATTCGCCTATATGCCCCTGCACTGCCGAAGATAAAAACGATTTATCCTGACCGAATGCAAGCCCGCGCGTATAATTTCCGCGGTTGTAGGTTCGCTTTAATGCCGAAAGGTCGGAAGATTTTGCACCCGTATTGCCGTTTAATATATCTTTATAATAAGTTACCGCTGCGGAAACGTATTCGGGGCGGCGCATTCTGCCTTCTATTTTGAACGAATACACGCCCGCATCTTTAAGTTTTATAATGTTTTCGTCCGCGCAGAGGTCGGAAAGCGAAATTCGGTACGCTTTTTCTTCAAAGCCCTTTCTGTCAATCGAATAAAGCTTGCGGCAAGGCTGTTTGCACCTTCCGCGGTTGCCGCTGTTTCCGCCCGCAAAGGACGAAAGATAGCATTGCCCCGAAAAGCAGGTGCACAATGCGCCTTGCACGAATACTTCGGTTTCTATGATTTTTGCAATTTTTTCAATATCCTTAAACTGCGTTTCCCTTGCAAGAATCACGCGCGAAAAACCGAATTCAGCGGCAAGCCTTGCACCGTATTCGTTGCACACGCCCGCCTGTGTTGAAAGGTGCAACACGATCTGCGGGCAGGCTTTTTTTATCGCCCGACCAAGAAAAATATCCTGTATGATAATTGCGTCCGCGCCAGCCTGCCACACCGCTTTGGTGCAATTTATAAAGTCTTCCGTTTCCGCCTGTTTTACAAGCGTATTCATGGCTACGTGTACGCGCACGCCGAAAAGCACGGCGTAGTTTATAATTTCCTTTAACTCGTCCAGTCCGAAGTTATCTGCCGAAGAACGCGCCGAAAACTGCTTTAAACCGAGGTAAATGGCATCTGCGCCGCTGTTTATAGCTGCAAAAGCGCTGTTTTTATCGCCTGCAGGCGCTAATATCTCACACATAGTACTACGCAAGCCCGTATTTTTTAATAACTTCAGCCACTCCGCCATCGTCGCAGGAATGGCAGACGTCGTCGGCAAATGTTCTGAACTCGTCCACGGCGTTAGCAACCGCCACACCCGTGCCCGCCGCCTTTATCATGGGCAGGTCGTTAAGATTATCGCCTATGGCAACGGTTTTTTCGATTGGTATGTTATAGTGCGAAGCAATAAATTTAAGCGCCTCGCCTTTATCGTCGCCCTTTGGCGACACCTCCACCAGCACCGCCGCACTGTAGGTTACCTCGTACTTTTCGCCAAGCTCTTCGGCAAGGTATTTATAAAGAGCCAGTTTTCTATCGGGCATTACAACGCTTACTATTTTCTGGCAGTAAAGATTGTGAGCCGCAACAAAGTCGGACATTTTTCCGTCAACGTGTTCGGCATATATCCCCGTTATCTTTTCGTACATTACAAGAAGCTTGTCGTCTTTGGGAAGCGTTGTGTAAAGCACGTCGTCGGCGTACGCGTTTATGGCTTCGCCGCGCGCCTCAATGGTCTTGCATATTTCAACGGACTGTGAAAGCGCGAAACCGCCGTTTTTTATTACTTTTCCGCTTTCTATATCTGCAATTACCGTACCCTGATACGCCGCCACAAGCCCTTTGAGCCCTAGCGCGCGCACCTGCGGCAGAATAGAGGCAAGCATTCTGCCCGTACACACGGCAAAAATGCCGCCTGCGGCGATATATTCTTCTATGGCAGATTTTACCTTTTGGGGTACAGTCTGTTTGGTTGTAAGCAATGTTCCGTCGAAATCGGAAACAATGAGTCCGCAATTTATCCTATTCATAACTTCTCTTCAAAATATTCTTTGATGTTTTTTGCAAGCGCAGGGCCTATGCCTTCCGTTTCGGCAAGTTCCTTTTCGCTCGCGCTCATGATTTTATCTATCGTGCCGAACTTTTCCATAAGCGCCATACGCTTCTTTTTGCCCACGCCGTCTATTTCCGAAAGCACGCTTTCAAGGTTGCGCTTTGAATGAAGATTGCGGAAATAGGTTATGGCAAAACGGTGCGCCTCGTCCCTTATTCTCTGCAACATTTTAAGCGCAAAATCCCTGTGGTCTATTTTTACGCTTTCTTCGCTGTTGCAGGTAAAAACTTCCTCCTCGCGCTTTGCAAGCGAAATAAGCTCTATTCCGCTTACGCCCATATCGTCGAAAATGCTTTTAACTGCGGAAAGCTGTCCCTTGCCGCCGTCGATTATTATAAGGTCGGGCTTGGGGAAGCGCTCTTCTTCGGGCGTTCCCAACTTTGAAAGTCTGCGCGTTAAAACTTCCTGCAAAGACGCAAAGTCGTTTGCGCCTTCCACCGTCTTTATGCGGAACCTTCTGTAACTGCTGCGCTCCGCCTCGCCGTCTACAAATACGACCATAGAGCCCACCTTATCCACACCGCTGACGTTGGATATATCGTAACACTCCATGCGTCGGGGATAAGCTTCAAGCGAAAGAAGGCTCTGGAGGCGCTTGCAGGCGTTGACGGTCATATCGTCTTTGTGCCTTATTTTATCTATCGATTTTTCAAGGTATTCGCGCGCGTTTTCCTGCGCCATCTGCAAAAGCTGAGCCTTTACGCCCTGCTTGGCAAACGTTATTTTAACAGATTTTTCGTATTTTTCTTTGAAGAACGCCTCTAAAAGCTCCTTCTCGTCCTCAAGGCAGCTTTCGGTTATAATTTCCGAAGGCGGCAGCCTGTCCGCATAATACTGCGAAATAAACTGTGAAAGCGCTTCCGCGTCGGAGGCGTTAGCGTCCTCCAGAGCGTAGCTCGTTCCGCCCTGCATTACGCCCTTACGCGTTATGAGAACGTTTATGGCGGAATACAGATTGTTTGTTGTATACGCAATAATGTCTGCGTCGAGGAAGTTTGAAAGCGAAGTTATTCTGCGCGCCTCAAGTTTGGACAGCATTTCAATCTTGTTGCGGTAATCGAGAGCAAGTTCAAAATTTTCGCCCGCGGCGGCAGACATCATTTTTTCCTTTAGCAGCGCTTCGGCGTCCTTATAGTTGCCTTCAAGGAAGTTTACAGCTTTTTTTACGCAAGCGGCGTAATCTGCTTTAGTGCACTTATGCGCACACGGGGCAAGACACCTGCCTATGTGGTAATTGAGGCATTCGCGCTTAGGCTTTTCGCCTATGGCTGTATGGCACAGCCTGACCTGAAACGTAAGCTGAATTATTTCAAGTATGTCTTTATAGCTGACGCCGCCCATATACGGACCGTAATAGCGCGCGCCGTCCTTTTTGACCTTTCTGGTAACATAAAAGGCAGGAAAATCGTCGTGCAGGTCAACTTTTATATAAGGGTAAGTTTTGTCGTCTTTTAAAAGTATGTTGTACTTCGGCTTATATTTTTTGATAAGGTTATTTTCAAGCGCAAGCGCGTCGCGCTCAGTTTTGGTGATGATATAGTTGAAATCGGCTATATTTTCCACCATGCGCATAACTTTATCGGGCTTAGGCGTGGAATGAAAATATTGCCGCACCCTGTTTTTGAGCACGCGCGCCTTGCCGACGTATATTATGTTGGAGTACTTGTCCAGCATTATATAAACGCCCGGATTATCCGGCAGAAGCCTGAGTTTTTCCCTTATAATATCCATAAAAAAATAACCGAAAGTATTCTTTGATTATTATAGCACAACGGCGGGCATATTTGCAATATTAATGCCTTAATGCGCATAAAAAAAGCGCGGGTTTTTATACCCGCACTTTTCAGCAACCTAAAAACTCAACGCCTTTGAGCATGACGTCGTTCACGGTGTCGTTAACAAGACTGTAAAATATAATCTTGCCGTGCCGCTCGCATTTTACTATGCCGAGGTTTTTTAAAAGCCTCAGCTGATGCGATACAGTCGTCTGATTAATTTCCAGCACCCGCGACAAATCGGTTACACACATTTCCGAAATGGCCAGCGCAGAAAGCATACGCACGCGCGTGCTGTCGGCAAATACCGAAAAAAAGCACACTATGCTGCTGAGCACCTCGCCTTCGGGCACATATTCCTTTATAAGTTCTTTTGTGCGTCTGTCAAGAAGCATGGTATCCTGCACCAAATCCTGCATACGCGCCCTCCGATAATCTTTGATATAATTATAATGCCTCGTATGCAGATATGTCAAAATGTATTATTGGCGCATTAAGTCATAAATTATATAACTTTGTCATTTGACTTCAATGCTTGTTACGGTATAACCGGCATCGGTAACAACCTTTTTGATTTCCTCTTCGGAAATGCGTTCGCGGCTGCGCACAACTGCAAGGTTCTTTTTAAGTTTTACGTCTGCGCTGACTACTCCGCTGACCGCAGAAAGAGCATTTTCTACGCGCTTTGCGCAGTGTTCGCAGCACATGCCGTCTATATTTACTATAGTTTTCATAATACCTTCCTCCGCCTTGTCCTCTTGATTGTTTTCAGGCACGGCAAGTCTTTTATTCCTTTTATTTCTGAACCTGAGCAGTCTCAGCGCGTTGAATACCACGAACAGCGAACTTAAGCACATGCACGCCGCCGCAATCATCGGATTGAACGTAAAGTTTGCCCACGCAAACACGCCCGCCGCTACGGGTATCATTATCACATTGTAAATAAACGCCCAGAAAAGGTTTTCCTTTATATTGCGCACGGTGGCGCGCGAAAGCTCGAACATATCGTCAAGCGTGCGAAGGTCCTCGCTTACGAGAACCACGTCGGCGGAATCGATTGCGACGTCAGTTCCGCTGCCCATAGCTATACCGACGTCAGCCTGCTTGAGCGCGGGCGAATCGTTTATGCCGTCGCCAACCATTGCCACAAATCCGCCAACCTGCTGAAGGTTCGTTACGGCGCGAAGTTTGTCTTCGGGCATAACCTCAGACATGAAGTCTTCAATGCCTACGCTGTCGGCAATGGCTTTTGCCGTATTCTCCTCATCGCCCGTAAGCATAGCGACGCGCACTTTTCTGTCTTTCAGAAGTTCGACAGCCTCTTTGCTGCCATCTTTAAGGGTATCCGCAACAGCTATAAGCGCTATGACTTTGCTTTCGTCCGCAAGGTAAACGACCGTCTTTCCCTGCTTTGAAAGGCTGAGCGCGGCGCGCCTGACCTCCGCGCTTAATTTAACGGCAGAAACAAGCTTTTCGTTGCCCAAAAGGTACTTGACGCCGCCTATTGTCGCTTCTGCGCCCTTGCCCACAATATAATTGAAGGACTGTGTAGCGGCAGCCGAAGCGGCATAATCGGAAATGCACTTTGCAAGCGGATGATTGGAATTTTTTTCTATACCGCCCGCAATTTCAAGCGCTTTTTCGCGCGAAACACCGAAGGTAAGCACATCGGTTACCTTAGGCTTGCCCTCAGTAAGCGTAGCCGTTTTATCAAGAAGCACGGCGTTCACGTCGCAGACTTTTTGCAGACTTTCGGCATCTTTATATAAAATTCCCAGCGAAGCCGCCTTGCCGGTTGACGTCATAATTGCGACGGGCGTTGCAAGGCCGAGCGCGCACGGGCAGGATACGACCAGCACGCTTATTGCATAAGTCACGCAATGCTCGGGCACGAAAGCCCCGTCTATTATTAACCATACGGCAAAAGTAATCAAGGCTATCGCCGTAACTACGGGAACGAAAACGCCCGCAACCTTATCGGCAAATTTTTGTATGGGAGGTTTGGAAGCGCCCGCTTCGCGAACCATTTTGACAATTTTTGAAAGCGTGGTATCTGCGCCGATTTTCTGCGCGCGAATTTTTATGACACCGCTTTTGTTGAGCGCCGCCGAAGTTACGGCATCGCCCACGGTTACTTCAACGGGAAGACTTTCGCCCGTAACCGCAGATTTATCTACAAACGAGCTGCCTTCGGTTATAACGCCGTCTACAGGGATATATTCGCCCTGCTTTACCACAAGTATATCGCCAACGACAACCTGAGAAACGGGTATAACAATCTGCTCGCCGCCCACTTCTTTGGTAACCTTATCGGGCGCAAGCTTCAAAAGCTTTTCAATTTCGGTGCCCGTGCGGCGCTTGGACTTTTCTTCCAGCCACTTTCCTACGGTTACAAGCGTCAGAATTGTGGCAGCCGATTCAAAATAGAGGTTCATCGCATATTCGTGAGCCACCGCCTCGCCCGAGCGGACGAATATGAGTACGGTCATTACAAGCGAATATAAAAACGAAACGCCCGCGCCAAGCGATACCAAAGTATCCATATTCGGCACTTTTTTGAATAACGCTTTTGTACCGCTTGTAAAAAATTTATAGTTGACGCCTATAACCGCAGCCGTGAGAATGCACTGATAAAGCGCAAACCACTGCGGATAGTATTCGGGGTCAATAAATTCAGGAAGCGGGAGCGATATCATATGCCCCATGGAAACGTACAAAAGCGGCACGAGTATGCACAGCGATATTATAAACCTTATAAAAAGCTGCTTATCCTGAGCCTTTTCTTTGCCCGCGGGCTGTTCGCCCTCGTTATATATTCCGTAGCCGAGAGATTTTACCGCTTCAAATATAGCCTGTTCTGAAACGGCATTTTCATCGAAGTCTACACTCATGCACTTGCCCATAAGGCTTACTTCGACTTTGTTTACTCCCTCCATTTTACCGACTACGCGCTCTATGCCCGAAGAGCACGCCGAACACGTCATTCCGGTTATCTGGTATGTTTTGTTCACTGTAACTTTTATAATTCCTACCTTTTTAGTATGATTTAATTATAGCTACACGATTTGTTTTTGTCAACAAGATAGCGAAAAATTTAAGGCAAAATTAAACGCGGTAAATATTTAATATGTTTAAAATCTTCGCAGCATAAATATTAAAAACGAGATTGCCAGAAAGCAGAAAGAGCAGCAGCGTTAAAAAGAAACAAGAAGAGCTTGAAAAACTGGAGCAGAAGAAATTGTCAGCATCTGCATCCCAGATGAATACTTTGGGAACACTAAATCAAAAGATTGCTGATGTGGCAAAAGAAAAAGAGGATGAGGATAAGGAAGTTGCCAGTTCCTTCACAAAATGCTAGTATAGGAAAGAGGCAGGGGATACTTTTGAAAGCAGAGCAGGTAATCAGAGAAACGGCAAATCTTTGTCGGGATTTTGGAGCAAAAGAAGTTATATTATATGGTTCAAGAGCAAAGGAAACTGCGAGGGAACGAAGCGACATTGACATTGCAGTAACCGGTGTCAAAGATTTTGATGCACTTGTCGAAGAAGTGGAAAATCTGCCAACATTATACAGCGTCGATATGGTAAATATGGATACTTGTAAAAATCAGTTGTTATTGGAGGATATCAGACAGTATGGACGAAAAATTTAATCGCCGGTTTACATCATTTTGTAATTCGCTGGATGCATTATCGGAGGCAAAGAACAGAGACTTTTCTGATTCATTTGTGCTGAGTGGAACGAGTGCTAAGTTTAGCATTACATTTGACCTGGCGTGGAAAGTGATGAAGGATATTTTGGTGCAGTATTATGCAATAACAGGTTTTGTTACCGGTTCCCCAAGGGAAGTGTTGCGAGAGGCATTCAAAGCAAATTTGATTTCTGATGAGGCATGGATGGAAATGCTAAAAGTGAGGAATGAACTTACTCATGATTATGATTGCGAAATTGTGAAAACGCATTGTGACGCAATTGTTAAGAAATATATTGATCTGTTTTACATTTTTGCCGACAAAGTGAAGCAGTTGGGGGATAGCCTTAATTAGAGGCCGTGTATCGTTATTAGATGTGGTAACAACCGTATACAGGAAAGTGTTCTAGGACGCATTTATAAGATAAGGATAAACTGAGTTTGGCTGGTTTTGTTTGCGTCAAATATTCGTTGCCAGTTTCTTTGACTTTTCTCCTGAATTACGGAAATCAAAAAGTGCCAACGACTTGACACATACCCATTTTCTGCTATACTAAAGATAGTGGATGAAACTGCGATAGGATTGTCGCAGAGTTAAGGTAACGGAGTACCGGTGCAGTAATCAAAGGAGTGAATGTTATGAATAATATGTATGGATTAGGAACATATGGAGCAAGTTCATTTGTAGACACATTTTTTGGAACGAGCAGCACAAGTGGTGGCTCACTTTTGTCATCGATTGGCGACTTGCAGATGATTCAAAAAGGTGCTTACAAAAAAGCGATGAAAGCTTATGTGGCAAAACTGAAGAGCAGTGATTCTGCGGAGACGATTAAAAATTCCGGTACGGCAGACAGTGGCACAAAGTTGTCTGGTTTAAAGAGTTCGTCACAGAAGCTGTATCAGGCAGCAAATGATTTAAAAAATGCTTCTTATGGTGATAATACAAAAGCAGAAGATTTATTAGATAAGGCGAAGAACTTTGTGAGCCAGTACAACAGTGTACTTGGCACAACAAAAAGTATGAACTCATATAGTATTTTGCAGACGGCTGTATGGGGAACGGAACAGATGAATCTGAGTCAGGGACTTTTGAATAAAGTTGGAATTACAATCAATGACGATAATACATTGTCTTTGGATGAGACGAAATTCAAGGCAGCAAATATGAGTGATTTGAAGGCACTGTTTTCAGGCAGCGGTTCACTTGCTGACCGCGTGGCACAGAAAGCATCGACACTGTACAATCAGAGTACAAACCAGATTGCATTGAATCAGGGCAAGTCGACATATACGATGTTTGGCACGTTGATTTAACGAAAAAGAATAAACGAATACAACCGTGCGGCACAGACAGGAAGGACGCTGTTTGTGCCGTTCGTATGTTGAAGGAAAGGAAGAGAAGGATGCACCGTTTTTTTGTACCGGAGGAAAACCGCACGGAAAATGAAATTGTGATACATGGGGATGATGTAAACCATATCCGCAATGTTCTCAGGATGACAAAAGGGGAAAAGATAATGGTTTCCTGTGGGAAAGGTGTGGATTATGAGTGCGAGATTCTGGCGGTTTCCGATAGCGAGATAAGTCTTTTGATTCGGGATGAAAAACCGGCGGTTTCAGAACTTCCGGTGAAAATTACCTTGTTTCAGGCACTGCCGAAAAAAGATAAAATGGAACTCGTGATTCAAAAGGCAGTGGAATTGGGAGCAGCATCCATTGTGCCGGTGAAAACAAAACGATGCGTGGTAAAACTGGACGCCAAAAAAGAAGAAAAGAAAGTGACAAGATGGCGTACGATTGCTGAATCGGCCGCAAAGCAAAGCGGTAGAGGTGTTTTACCGGAAGTGACGGCGGTGAAAAGTTTTTCGGAAGCACTTTCTATGGCAAATGAAATGGATTATGTGATGATTCCTTACGAATTGTGCGAGGGCATGAAAGAGTCAGTTCTTTCCTTTACGGAGGCCTCTCAAATAAAAAGAGGCGGTCGGATTGGCATTTTTATCGGACCGGAAGGCGGTTTTGAACGCAGGGAAGTGGACGCGGCAGTGGCACAAGGGATTAAACCGATTTCCCTTGGTAAGCGAATTTTGCGGACGGAAACGGCAGGGTTAGCAGCGTTGTCGATTCTTATGTTTTTAATCGAAGGAAGAAATGAGGAAGAATAAATGGAATGTTATTTGGATAATGCGGCGACGACGAGACCATTTTCAGAGGTCTGTGACTTGGTGACGCGGGTGATGTACGAGGACTTTGGAAATCCATCATCCCTTCACATGAAAGGTGTTATCGCAGAGCGTTATGTGAGACAGGCGAGAGAACAGATTGCTAAAACGTTAAAGTGTGCGGCGAAAAACATTGTTTTTACAAGCGGCGGTACGGAGAGTAATAACATGGCGCTGATTGGTTCAGCACTTGCAAATGCCCGTGCAGGCAAGCACATTATCACAACCTGTTTTGAGCATGCGGCTGTTTATGAGCCGCTGTTATATTTAGAAAAAATGGGTTATGAAGTCACTTACCTTCCCGTGGATTCAATGGGGCATGTGAGTGAGGAAACGCTTGAGAATGCATTGCGTAAGGATACGATTTTAGTCTCTACGATGCTTGTGAATAACGAAGTTGGTGCGATTTTGGATGTCGAGAAATTTTCTAAAATTGTAAAAGCATTTAACAAGGATATTATTTTCCATGTAGATGCGATTCAGGCATATGGGAAAATGAATATTTATCCAAAACGAATGGGAATTGATTTGCTGAGTGTCAGTGGTCATAAAATTCATGGACCGAAAGGAACCGGATTTTTATATGTTGGGGATAAGGTTAAAATTCATCCCTATATTCATGGCGGCGGGCAGCAGCAGGGGATGCGTTCCGGAACGGAAAATGTACCGGGGATTGCCGGGCTTTCTCTGGCGGCAGAAAAAATGTATGCAAATCTGGAGGAAAATAGAAAGCACTTGTATGAATTGAAACAGTATTTTGTTTCCCATATCGGAGAAGTTGACGGGGCGGTTGTAAATGCCTGTGATGTTTCTGCGGTAGAAGAGACGGCACCTCATATTGTGAGTGTGAGTTTTGACGGTGTCCGAAGCGAGGTGCTTTTGCATGCCCTTGAGGAAAAAGAAATTTATGTTTCTTCCGGGTCCGCCTGTTCCTCAAATCATCCGGGAATCAGTGGAACGCTGAAAGCGATTGGCGTTGCAAATGAGCGGCTTGACTGTACGCTGCGGTTTAGTTTTTCCGTGGAGACACAGATTGAGCAGTTAAAACAGACAATTACGGAATTAAAACAATTGGTACCGGTGTTAGCACGGTATACAAGACGATAGAAGGAGAGAAAAATGGTACGAGCTTTTTTGATTAAATATGCAGAAATCGGAATTAAAGGAAAAAACCGTTATGTATTTGAAAATGCATTGGTTCGCCGTGTGCGTGAGCGTTTGGACCGCTGTGTGGGTGAATTTATGGTAGAGAAGGAGCAGGGACGCGTCTACGTGGAGGCTCTTTCGGATGATTTTGACAAGGAAGAAGTGATGGAAGGGCTGAGCCATGTTTTTGGTATTGCTCATATCTGTCCGGTTGTTCTAGTGGAGGATAAAACATTTTCCCATGTATGTGAGGAACTGGTGACTCATATGAAAGAAGAACTGGGTGACCGGCCATTCACATTCAAAGTATTTGCCAAACGAAGCGATAAAAAATATGAGATGAAAAGCCCGGATATCTGCATGCAGGCTGGTGAGTATATCATTGAAAATATGCCAAATGCGTCGGTTGATGTGCACCATCCGGAAATTAAAGTGTATATTGAAATCCGCAAACGTGCTTATGTGTATGTGACAAGTATCAAAGGACCCGGCGGTATGCCGGTTGGTACAAGTGACCGCTCAATGCTGCTTTTATCCGGAGGTATTGACAGTCCGGTTGCCGGCTATATGATGGCAAAACGTGGCGTGAAAATTGAAGCAGTTTATTTTCATGCACCGCCATATACAAGTGAGCGTGCCAAACAAAAGGTTGTAGATTTAGCGCGTCTTGTTTCCGAGTATGCGGGTAATATCAATCTCCATATTGTGAATTTTACAGATATTCAGCTGTATATTTATGATAAATGTCCGCACGATGAATTGACAATTATTATGCGCAGATACATGATGCGGATTGCAGAAAAAATTGCGAGAGAACGTCACTGCTTATCGCTGATTACCGGCGAAAGTGTCGGACAGGTGGCGAGCCAGACAATGCAGAGTTTAGCGGCAACGGATGCGGTATGTAATATGCCTGTATTCCGTCCTGTAATTGCTTTTGATAAAAATGAAATTATTGAGATTGCGGAAAAGATTGATACTTTTGAGACGTCGATTCAGCCGTTTGAAGACTGCTGTACGATTTTTGTGGCAAAGCATCCGGTGACGAAACCGGACATTGCAAAAATGGAAGAGTCCGAGAAAAACTTAGCGGAAAAAATCGATGAAATGGTAAAGAAAGCGATTGAAGAACGTGAAGTAATCTGTGTGAAACCAGAATAAAATTTTGTGGGGCGGTGCGTCGTTTTGAGACAAAAAAAGAAGCGGCCATCATGCCGCCCCATGCTAAGTAACAAACCCAATATTATATTTTTTATTTAACGATGAACTCGTCAAGTTTAGCAAGAATTTCATCAATGTTGTTCTCGCTGTGAATATTGAGGTCGATTGGTTTTGACAAATCCAAGCTGAAAATACCCATGATGGATTTTGCATCAATAACGTATCTTCCGGATACTAAGTCAAACTCTGCATCGTACTTTGTTACTTCGTTGACAAAAGCTTTTACTTTGTCGATTGAGTTTAATGAAATCTGTACTGTTTTCATTTGAAATCCCTCCT
>CAJLLH010000001.1 GCA_905207385.1 uncultured Eubacteriales bacterium | reverse complement strand
GCCGCCGCCGTATCCAATGCCGGCGGACTTGGCATAATTGCAGGTATGAACATGAACGGCGAACAACTCCGCTCCGAGATTCGCAGACTTCGCGAAATGTGCGATAAGCCTTTCGGCGTAAATGTAATGCTTATGAGTCCCTATGCCAATGAAGTTTCAGATGTAATCGTCGAAGAGCACGTACCCGTTGTTACCACTGGCGCAGGCAATCCCCTCGTATTCATGAAAAAATGGATAGCCGCAGGCGTTAAGGTTATACCCGTAGTTGCTTCTGTAGCTCTTGCTCAGATGGTTGCTAAGCGCGGTGCGTCGGCGGTAATTGCCGAAGGCGGAGAATCGGGCGGTCATATAGGCGAAGCCAACACAATGGCGCTTGTGCCTCAGGTCGTAGACGGCGTAGACATTCCTGTTATTGCCGCGGGCGGAATTGCCGACGGCAGAGGTTATGCCGCTGCGCTTATGCTGGGCGCCGAAGGCATTCAGATGGGCACGAGATTCCTTGTCGCTAAAGAGTGCAACGTTCACCCCAATTTCAAAGCGAAAGTACTTAAGGCTACAGATACTTCCACCGTTGTCAGCGGCAGGCGCTTAGGTCACCCCGTTCGCTCGCTTAAAACGCCTTTTGCAAGAAAATTTTTAGAGCTTGAAAAGGATACAGCCGTTTCCGATGAAGAGCTCAGCGCATTCGGTACAGGCGCATTGAGAAAGGCGGTCAAGGAAGGCAACGAAGATGAAGGCGCGTTCCTTTGCGGTCAGGTTGCAGGACTTGTAAAATCAGAGCAGACCTGCAAAGAAATGCTTGAAGAAATTACCGCGCAGGCCGAAAAAATTCTTGGCGGCGCATCATCGTATTTAGCTTAAGGGAGAAAAACTATATGAACAGAGAACAAATAAAAGAGATACTTCCTCACAGAGAACCTATGCTTCTTGTAGACGAGTCGGAACTTGACGAAGAAGGTAAATCGCACGGTCGTTACACCGTTCGCGGAGACGAGTTTTTCCTTCAGGGACATTTCCCCGGCACTCCCGTTGTGCCCGGCGTCATACTGTGCGAAATGGCTTCGCAGTCGGCTTGCGCCATGATGGCTGACCAGCTGAACGGTAAGCTTCCCCTTTTTGCAGGCATGAACAACGTACGTTTCAAAACGCCCGTGCGTCCCGGCGATACAATTGAGTTTGTCTGCGAACTTAAACGCAAAATGGCTTCCTGCTTCGTAATCAAGGCGGAAGGCTCTGTCGGCGGAAAGCTTAGCGTAAGCGGCGAATTTACTTTCTTTTTTGTAGATAAAAAATCGCTCGTCTGAGCGCTTATTAAAACTGCGCAAACTCTGCGCTGTAATCTAAGAAATTAAATCAGGAGAATTTAAATGTATCAGTTATTTTGTGATTCAAACTGCGAACTTTGGTACACCACCGTTGCAGAGCTCGGACTTAAAGTTATACGCATGCCCTATACTTTAGGCGATAAAGAATATTTTTACGACATGGGTGAAAATACCGACTTCAAGGCGTTTTTCGATGAAATGCGCGGCGGAGCTGTGCCTAAGACTTCGGCGCTGAACGAATATGCTTATACCGAATATTTTGAACCTGTGCTTGCGGCTGGCAAAGATATATATTACGTAACGTTTTCGCATAAGATGAGCGCCACTTTCAACGCTATGGATGCCGCGATAGCAAAACTTAAAGAAAAGTATCCCGAAAGGCGCATAATGACCAAGGATGCAAAAACGATTTCTCTCGGCAGCGGTTTTGTAACCTATTACGCCGCGCTCAAATGGCGCGACGGTGCTACCATGGAAGAGCTTGACGCTTACCTTGACGAGCTTGTGCCCCACACCGCAACCTATTTTGCCGTAGACGACTTAACTTACCTGCACCGCGGCGGAAGAATTTCCAGCGCAACAAAAATTGTAGGCGGTTTGCTTGGCATTAAGCCTATACTTTACTTCGACGAAGAAGGTAAAATTGTAAGCATATCCAAGGCGAAAGGTTTTAAAAACGCTCTTTCAAAATTGTTTGCTTATCTTGAAGAAAAAGGCAGCGAGCTTGATAAATATAAGGTGTTTGTGCTTCACGCTGACTGCGAAAAGCTTGCCGAAGGCTTCGCCGAAAAAATACGCGCGCAGTTCGGTGCGGAAGTCGTTGTTCAGACTGTAGGTCCTGTAATCGGAGCGCACTGCGGTCCCGGCACTGTCGGACTTATATTCCACTGCTCAGAAAGATAATTACAACAAAAAAAGAGTCCGTTTCCGCGGACTCTTTTTTTGTTGTGTATTAATATGGGTTAGCTTATTGCAAAATCATTCGATGTGATGGCGAATAAACTGAGCAATATCGTTCCACGCCTTTTTGCTTTCTTTAAGTCGGGGGAAAAGATACATAAAATCGTGCCACATACCCTCGTATACGCCGAGTCTTGCATTTACTTTTACCGCACAGGCATTGTTATAAATCATATAAGCATCGCTTGCGGAAGTTTCCAATGCTCCGCAAATTATTAGCATATCGGGAAAGCTGTTTAAATCGGCAAGTGCGGGAGAAAGAAATTTATCTTTCGGCGGCGTATTGCCGCAATAAGGAGAAACCCTTCTTATATATTTTTCGTGTTCCTCGAACGACTGATTGCGCGGCAGAGCGTACAGCGGGTCATTATGGCAGTTTATTCTGTAAGAATCGCCAGAAGCCGACATATCGGCAAACGGCGAAATGCACACGATTGCCCGCGGCAAAGGCAACCCCTTTTCCCTTGCTTTAAGACAGGCAGAAAGCATAATGTTTGCGCCGAAGCTGTCGCCCGCGACCGCGAAAGGGCTATCGGACAGCGTGCGTGAAATATACTCATACGCTTTGAACGCTTCGTCATGCACAGATGGGTAAACGAGGTTACTGCCTGTTTTATAATCTATGCTAAAGACGGTTGCACCGCACAATTTCGAGTATTTTTCAGCCATAGCGCGGTACATGGAGTTCATGCCCGCGGTGTGCCCGCCTCCGTGAAAATGTATAACTGCGCCTGAGGGGTGTGGCGGCGAAAGCATTTCAACTCTTACTCCGCCCGCGCTGATTATGCTGTAACCGTAACCTTTAGGCGGAACATATTTTTTATTTTTTAATTTAATGGAACGAGAAAGCGATTTATGATGTTTTCTGTACGGATAAGTATAAAGACGCAGAATTAATCTTACTGCACGCGCTGCAAAAGAAATCACTGCTCGGCCAGCCTTTTATGCATATTTTTTACGAGCGGGTTCATTATCAGAGATACATAAACACCGGATTTTATGTAGCAGTAAACTTCGTTCCATAATCCGTAAAATGCGAGCTTCTGCATGCAAAATCTGCTTGCACCGTACTTTTTTACATAAGTTTCCCTCAGATAAAAGCGCTTTCCCGTAAGGTTATCGAACTGAAAAAGGTCGTATTCCCTGTCAGCGTACATAGAGTTGAGCGGGTCGATTATTCCTGTGATTTTATATCCTCTGCCTACCATTACATTGCCTACATTCAGGTCGCCGTGAATAAGGCAGGCAGTTTTTACTTTTTCAGAAAATATCTTGCCGAATTTGCTCCATGCTGCACGCATTGCTTTAATTACTTTTTCGGGGAGCTGTCCGCGCGAATAAAGCTTTTCAGCCTCGGTTAGCACGGCTTCGGCGAAAGGTCTGTAAAAGTCGAGCCAGTCGTCACAATCGGGGTGCAGGGTATCGCCGAATTTATCGTTTGTACATATGTGCACGGCATGCAAAGCCGAAGTAATTTCATCGGCAAACTGCAATCTGCGCTTTTTGCCGATTAGCAGCATTCCGAGAGCAAACAGAGCGCTCTTGCCTTCGATAAGTTCCATCGCATAGCAATCTGCGGGTACCGCACCGCCAGCTTTTCGGGTATACAGCACGGCGGGAATTCTGATTGTGCAGTACCTGCCTAAAAGTTCAAGGTCGTTTACCTCTTTTTCCATCATGCCGTCGGCTCGCAGAAATTTTATTACGGCTTTTTTATCGCCTCGCGCTACGCTCACCACCCTGCCGAACGAGCCGCCGCCCAGATATTTTACTTTTTCAGCTTCGCCATTCCACATCTCTCGCGCAACAAATTTTGCGCATTCCGTCGCCTGTTTTTTATCAAACGGCACCGCTGCCGTCCTTTCAACTTTCATAATTTACAGTGCCTCGCAATAAATTTATGTAATTATTTTATCGCGCGCTCCGATTATTTTCCATACATTTATTTTACTGATTAGTATACAAACTTTACTTTTATGTAACCGATTTGCGGTACTCCGCTGGCGTCATGCCGCAGAATGCTGAAAACTGTCGGTAAAATCCCGAAGGATTTGCGTAACCTGTTTCGGCGGCAATGTCGCAAACGGGCATATCCGTTTCGGCGAGCAAGTTTTTTGCTGCAATTATGCGGTTTTGAGTAACTATTTCCGAAAAGCTCCTCCCTGTACGCGCCTTAATCAGTCGACTTAAGTATACGGGATTATAACCCGAGCGACTGGCAAAATCTTCAAGTTTTGCGAATTTAATATTTTCTTTTATATAAGCTAAAAGGCTGATTTCTATGCTGTCGTGCGGATTTTCAGCTCGCGAGGCTTCTGCGAAAAGCAAAAAAAGGTAACTTTTCACCGCGCCTTCGTGCAGACTGTCGCGGAAAAATTCTTCTGCAGCGAGCTTGGAAATTATATATTCTGCCGTGCGCGGAAGAATTATTTTTTTAATTTCGCTTAAGTTAGTAAAGTCTTTCGCGGACTTTAAAAACAGTGGTACGGGTACAATCATTTTAAGTATTACATCGCCCTTGCCGCACCGCTCTATCATATGTGCTTTATCGGGAGGAATTACGCAAAGCTCACCGCGCTCAACCGTAAGAATGCCGCCGTCAGTTCTCTGAATGCATTTGCCGCTTTTAACGTAAATCAGCTCGTAAAAGTCGTGGGCGTGCATATACGGACGCTGCGTTGAAGTATGCTTTTTAACGGAAAACTCCGAACTTGTGCGCATCGGCATAAAAGAAAGTTTAAGTCCTGATGTCCCGCGGAGCATGAATTCGGCTAAAGTATAGCCTTGTTTATCCGCCTCGGCAAGAATAAGCGCGCCGTTTGAAAACTCTTTAAGTACGGCACTTCTTAAGACCTTATCCGAAAGAGCGCTTTTATCTTCGCTTTCGTGAAGTTCCATTATTGAAGCAAATTTTTCGTTCATGTAAATTCCCCCGAACGAATTATAACACAAAGTTAGCTGAAATTAAAACCCCGTGCGGCAGAAAAATTCTGCCGCGCGGGGTTTTGCTGTTATTTGCTGTATTTCTTTTCTATTGCAGAAATTTTATCAACCCTGCGCTGATGTCTGCCGCCTTCAAAGTCGGTGGTAAGGAATTTTTCAACTATTTTGAGCGCATAGCCTGCGCCGACAACTTTTTCGCCGAGCGCGAGCATATTCGCATCGTTATGCAGTCTGGTAAATTCCGCGCAGTAAGTATCGTGGCAATGCGCGCAGCGCACGCCGGGAACTTTGTTTGCTACGATGGAAACGCCTATGCCAGTGGAGCATACAACAATGCCCCTTTCGCATTCGCCGTTTGCAACGGCTTCCGCCGCAGGAAGAGCGTAATCGGGATAATCGCAGCTGTCCTTTGTGTAGGTTCCGAAATCTTTGTATTCGTAGCCGTTGTCTTTGAGGTAGTTTATGATTTCGCCTTTCAAGTTGAGGCCGCCGTGGTCGCAGGCAAGCGCAATTTTCATAAAAATGTTCTCCTTAATTTAAGTTTTATCAGCAAGTATTATTTTTTCGATTATGCAGTCGCACGCTTTGGCAATAAAATCGCGCGTTGCGCGGTAAATTTGCATATCGCCGCCGTAAGGGTCGGGCACGTCGAATCCGCATAAATCTTTTATGCAGTATACTTTGCCGCAACCTTCAAGAATCTGCTTTTGTTTTTCCGTCATGCAGATTACGGCAAAGCTTCTGTCCATAATGCTCTGGCTGAGCTGACGGGGTGCAAATTTCCCCGTCTTTACGCCTATTTCTTCAAGCGCTTTTTCGCTGTTTGGTGAAATTGTTCCGCCCACTTCGGCAAATATGCCGCAGGATGAAACGTCCCACCATTTTATTTTGCGCTCTTTGATTTTGCTGCGCAGAATGGCTTCTGCCATAGGGCTGCGGCAGGTATTGCCCGAACATACGAACAGAATTCTTTTGCGTTTCATTTTTAACCCCCGCAGGCCTTTGACAGCCTGTTCATTACGCCCGTCATAACGCCGTCCTGTTTTTCGGGCGCGACGGCTATGATAAGCTCCGCTATCTTTTCTCCTTCGCGCAGTTTATCGTAAAGGTTAGCCGCAATTTCATCTTCGTTGTTGCCTAAAAACAGCATGTGCTGCGGATTGAACTCGCGCGCGACTTCGCCGTCGCACATAAGATAAGCATTCACGCCGCTTGCACGCTGTTTTTCGTATTCTTCATACGCCTTGTTTCTTTCGGCAAACGAAAAAAGCATTGTGCGGCAGTTGGGTGAATAGTGTTTGTACTTCATGCCCGGCGAACGGACTTTTTCGCCCGCTTTAGGTATGAATACGCCGCAATCGCCCGCAACTTCGGCTATCATTTCGCGCGTTACGAGACCGCTTCTTAAAACGCACGGAACTTTGCCCGTGCAGTCAAGCACGGTGCTTTCAATGCCGCCAGTACATTTTCCGCCGTCGAGTATGAGCGGAATTTTACCGTTAAGGTCGGCGTAGACGTGCCTTGCAGTCGTAGGGCTGACGTGTTTTGAAACATTTGCCGACGGCGCGGCTATGGGCAGGTCTACCGCCTTTAAAAATTTCTGCGCGTCGGGGTGCGAAGGCACGCGAATGCCTACCGTATCCAGCCCGCACGAAACTACGGGCGAAACGCTGCCGATGCTTTTGAAAACCATCGTGAGCGGACCGGGAAGGAATTTTTCCGCAAGCTTTTTTGCGTAGTCCGGTATATCACAGACAATGCGCGAAATGTCGTAATCTTTATGTACGTGCACGATCAGCGGATTATCCTGCGGTCTGCCTTTTACCTCGTAAATTGTTTTTACTGCGTCCCCGTCGAAGGCATTTGCGCCAAGTCCGTAAACCGTTTCTGTGGGGAAAGCCACAAGACCGCCGCTTGCTATTATCTGCTTTGCGGAGGCAAGGCTTTTTTCGTCAGGTTTAAGTATAAGTGTCTGCATATTTCTGCCGTTAAAGTTTTTGAGCGGGGCGGCTTATTCCTCGCCGTTATATTCGTCGTCGCTGAAAACCATGCCGTCATCGGGCATATTGTCGGAATATTCTTCCGTCTCTTCATTTTCAGTCTCTTCTTCCTCGTCGTCGTGCTTGTTGCCGCCCTTTCCCGCATCGCGCGCAAGTTGCTTAAGCTCGCTGGGGTCGGGGGTGACGAACTTGGTGTATTCGCCCTTGAAGCGAAGCTGAGTTCTGCCCAGCTCGCCGTTACGGTGCTTGGCTACTATTAGGTCAGCCATGCCGCGGACTATTTTATTCTTTTCTATTTCTTCGGGCGTTGCAGTCATGTCGGGACGGTTAATGAAAATAACCATATCTGCGTCCTGCTCTATGGCGCCCGATTCGCGCAGGTCGGTAAGCTGAGGCTCGCCGACCATACGGCGGAGCTGTGAAAGAGCTATTACGGGTACGTCAAGCTCTTTCGCCATAATTTTAAGGTCGCCCGTTATGTGAGCTATTTCGCGCGTACGGTTTTCGTCCTGCTTTGAACCGCTGGACATAAGCTGGATATAGTCTATCATTACAAGGTCCAGTCTGCCGCCGTTCTTGGCTTTTATGCGCCTGCATTTGGAAAGTATTTCCGCAGGCGTAACGCGTGAAGAGTCGTCGATTATTATAGAAAGTTTTTTAAGTTCTTCGCTGGTTTTCACAAGCGCTTTCCAGTCGTTGGGCGTAAGCTTGCCTGAAAGAGCGTTAGACATGCTTACCTTGGCGCTTGCGCAAAGAAGCCTTTGAACAATCTGAATTTTAGGCATTTCCAGCGAGAAAACCGCGCAGACGTTGCCCTGAAAAGCCGCAGCTTCCACGATGTTCATCGCAAGCGAAGTTTTGCCGCTGCCGGGTCGCGCCGCGACAACTATGAGGTCGGAACGCTGAAAACCGTTGGTAAGTTTATTGAGAAACGGAAAGCCCGTGGTTATGCCGCGCAGCGCGTCTTTATTGCTTGCAATCGTTTCGAACCTGTCTATTACGTCGCCCACAACGGAACTTTCGCGGATATCGTCCATAGTAGAGCTGTCGCCCTTTTTTGCGATATCGTATATAAGCTTTTCCGCGTACTGCACGCTTTGAGTGCCGTCTTCGCTGTTCATTGAATTTTCTATGATGTTGCGAGCGGCGCGTATGAGTTCGCGATTGACGCTGTCGCGCTTTACGATGTCGTAGTAATGCTTATAATTCGCGGCGGAAGGCGTCGTCTGGGTGAGCGTGGTTATATAATCAATTCCGCCCACTTTGGCAAGATTGCCGTCCTTTTCAAGGCAGTCGGTCAGGGTGACAATGTCTGCTGGCTTTCTCTGGTTGAACACCTTCAAAATGGCAGACATTATAAGCTGATGGGACTCGTGATAAAAATCTCTGTCCGTAAGCTTATCTGCTACTTCCGAAAGAACGTCGCTGTCTATAAGCATACAGCCTAAAAGCGCCTGTTCTGCCTCCAGATTGTTAGGTAAAACGTTGGTTTTGTCTGACATAGTACTTTATATTTTCATAAGTTTTTCGAATTCGGCAAGCGTTTCGCTGAATTCGTTCATTGCAAATTCGAACGGCGCCTTGGTTTCAAGGTCTACCCCTGCAAGCCTTAACAGCGATACAGGGTCTGAAGACGAGCCGCTTGAAAGGAATTTGAAGTAATCTTTTACCGCAGGTTCTCCTTCGGTAAGAATTCTGTGCGCGATATTTATAGCCGCCGTTATGCCCGTTGCGTATTTGTAAACGTAGAACGCCCTGTAGAAATGGGGAATCCTTGCCCACTCGCAGGAAATAGCAAAGTCGTGTTCTATGGCGTCGCCGTAGTAGTCTTTGCCTATTCTGCCGTAAACTTCGCAAAGAAGTTCTTTTGTGAGCGGTTCGCCTTTTTCTGCAAGAGTGTGCGCTTCGTATTCGAATTCGGCAAACATGGTCTGGCGGTAAAGCGTGCCGCGGATTGTATCGAGGTAATAGTTAAGAAGGAACTTCTTAAGGTTTTCGTCCTCGGTATCGCCGAGCATGAACTTGAGAAGAAGAACTTCGTTTACCGTGCTTGCAACTTCGGCTACAAATATTTTGTAATCGCTTTTAGCGTAAGGCTGGTTGTGCGACGAGAAATAGGTGTGAAGCGAATGTCCCATTTCGTGCGCGATTGTAAAGATATCGCTTATCGTGGGCTTGTAGTTCAAAAGCACGTAAGGGTGCACGCCGTAGCAACCGGTGCTGTATGCGCCGCTGCGCTTTCCTTCGGTTTCCTCCACGTCTATCCAGCGCTCGTCATGTCCGCGCTTTAAAAGCGCCTGATAATCTTTGCCTAGGGGCGCAAGTCCCTTTATTACGTAAGCATAAGCGTCGTCGTAATTCATTTTGACGTCGGCGTCGGAAACGAGCGGAGCGTACACGTCGTAGAAATAAAGCTTATCGTAGCCAAAAATCTTTTTTCTGTCGGCAATGTACCGGTGCATTGCGGGGAAGCCTTTTTTAACGGCTTCAAGCAGATTGCGGTATACGCAGTCTTTGACGTCTTCGTTAGCAAGCGCGCGTTCAAGGCATGAATTATATTTATATGCTCTGCTTAAGAAAACGTCCTTTTTTACGTTGCCGTAGTAGGTTGCCGTAATGGTATTCAGAAGACCCTGATATGCGCCGTAATATTTTTCGTAAGCTTCCTTCCTCTTTTCTCTGTCCAAAGAGTGCATTATGACGCCGTAAGTGCCGTGAGTAAGCTTTGTTTTCTGACCTTCGAACTCCATTTCGGGCAGAGGAAGGTCGGCATTGTCTATCATAGAAAAAATATCGCTGAACGAACTGAAAGTTTCGCCCGCCATTGCGACAAGCCTTTCCTCTTCTTCGGGAATAACGTGCGGCTTGCGCTTTATAAGCGTGGATATCATGTAGTCGTAGTCGGCAAAATCTTTGTCGGCTAAAAGCGAATTGAGGTATTCTTCGCTCTGAGCGGCCATTTCGGGCTCAAAAAACGCCATCTCGGCGCTGTATTTTGAAATGAGCGCCATGCACTTGGAGTCGTAAGCCATGTATTTGGAAACTCTTGTATCCTCGTCGTGCTTCATCGAAGCGTAAATGAATACGCGTTCAACTTTTTTGGAGAACTCGTCGCCCGCTTTCAAAAGTGCAAGAAGCTGCTTTTTGTCGCCGAGCTTGCCTGCGTATGCAGAAAAATCAATGCTCTTTTCGGCGTCTGCGTAAGCCTTTTCCCATTCCTCGTCGGAAGAGAAAATGTCGTCCGTGTTCCAAGTATAACGCTTTTCAACCTGATTTCTTTCCATAATATATCGTCCTTTAATATCAGTTTTTATTTGAATGAATGGGTGCGGGAATGAGTCCGCCCCTTGTTATGAATTTTGCGCTCGATTCGCCGTGAACCGGCATTATGGGCGCTCTGCCTAAAAGGCCGCCGAAGTTCACGCAGTCGCCTACTCCCTTGCCGGGCGCGGGAATTATGCGCACCGCGGTAGTTTTGTTGTTTATCATGCCTATCGCGGCCTCGTCGGCGATAATTGCGCTTATCGTGGTTGCGGGGGTGTCGCCGGGTACGGCTATCATATCCAGTCCCACCGAGCAGACAGCCGTCATAGCCTCAAGCTTGTCTATGCAAAGTCCGCCCTTTTCGGCGGCTTCTATCATGCCGATATCTTCCGATACGGGAATGAACGCGCCCGAAAGTCCGCCCACGCGCGAGCTTGCCATTACGCCGCCCTTTTTTACTGCGTCGTTGAGCATTGCAAGGCACGCCGTCGTGCCGTGAGTGCCTACGCTTTCAAGTCCCATTTCTTCAAGAATCTGGGCTACGGAATCTCCTCTTGCGGGCGTGGGTGCAAGAGAAAGGTCTACTATGCCGAATTCTGCGCCAAGTCTTCTTGCCGCTTCCCTTGCAACGAGCTGGCCTGCCCTTGTGATTTTGAACGCCGTGCGCTTAATCATTTCCGCAAGTTCGGTAAGGTCGGCATTAGGAATGCTTTCTATAGCGTGCTGAACTACGCCGGGACCCGAAACGCCTACATTTACTACCGTTCCGCTTTCGCCTACGCCGTGGAATGCGCCCGCCATGAAGGGGTTGTCCTCTACCGCGTTGCAGAATACCACGAGCTTGGCACAGCCGAAACCGTCTCTGTCCTTTGTAAGTTCCGCCGTCTTTTTAACAATTTCGCCCATAAGGCGGACTGCGTCCATATTTATGCCCGATTTGGAAGAGCCTATATTTATGGACGAGCAGAGTTTGTTTGTGGTAGCGAGCACTTCGGGTATGGTTTCAATGAAAGTTTTTTCATAGTCAGCCATTCCCTTGTGCACGAGCGCCGAATAACCGCCGAGGAAATCGATGCCAAGCGTTGCGGCGGCGTCGTCAAGCGCTTTGCCTATTTTTGCCGACTGCGCGGCAAAAGGCGCGCAAATTATGCTTGCGGGCGTTACCGAAACGCGCTTGTTAACTATGGGAATGCCATATTCCATTGAAAGCGATTCGGCAACTTTTACAAGATTTTCTGCCTGAGAGCACACTCTGTCGTAAACTTTTTTAGCAGTTGCGTCCGCAGAACCCGCAACGCAGGGCAAAAGAGATATTCCCATCGTGATGGTTCTTATGTCCAGGTGCTCCTTTTCGACCATGTTTATAGTTTCGAGTACGTCGTATTTATTGAACATTCTGCGCCTCTCATACCCTGTGCATGGCGTTGAAAATTTCTTCGTGCTGAAGGTGAATGCTCATGCCTATTTTTTTGCCCATATCAGAGCACTGCTGTGCGAGAACAGAAAGTTCCTCTGCGGCGCCCGACATATCCACGAGCATTATGATGGCGAAATAGTCCTGCAGAATAGTCTGGCTGATATCGAGTATATTTACGCCTTTTTCTGCAAGAAAAGCGCTTACTTTTGCAATGATGCCTGTTTTGTCCTTGCCTACGACAGTTACGACTGCGCGCATAATTTTAGTTCTCCTGTAAAATTATTATATTTTTCCGCAACGATATTTTGCGGAAACTTAAGCGTTAATAAAACGCTCAGAATGCAAAAAATGTGTAGATGGCGGTAAAAAAGCCCTTCATGTTTACAGACCAATCGGGCACGACGCCTATAAGTTCGTCATAGCTGAATGTGCCGTACGTCCTGCTGTCGAGGCTGGTAGCGTATCTGTTCCCGCGGTTATCGCCAAGAACGAAAAGCTGATTTTCGCCTACTATCAGCGGGTCTTCCGCCGAGCGGTAAGTGTTATGCGGCAGATCAGGGTCGTTGTTCTCTTCAAGCACGTAGTCCTCTTCAAGCGCAACAAAATCTCCGCTGTTTCCGTAAGATATGAATACAGTGCCATGGTCGATGTAAACGGCGTCGCCGCCCATCGCAATCACCCTTTTGATAAGAGTTGTCGTGTTCGGCTTTTTAACTACCACTATATCGCCGTAGTCGGGCATGGCGTAGGTATCTGCATACAGATAATCTCCGCCCGGTCCGTTTTCATCCTCTGCGCCCGTCAATGTGGGCGACATTGAACTGCCTTTGACATAAATGCCCACAAATCTTACGGCAAAAAGCACGCTGCACAAAAGAATTAACGCGGCAATTATTAAAAATATTGCAAGCGGGTCTTTGTAAGGGGTGTACCGCTTCCGCCCCAGCAATCTGTCTTCGTCCATTGTCAGAGCCACATAACGTTATTGACGGCGTACTGTTCGCCGCACGTTATAGTAAATTTAATTTTTCCTTTAAAGCTTTGCAGGTGAAGTCCCTGCTCATTTTTAAAATCTTTGCTTTCAAGCAGAACGCTCTGCCATATGCCGCCCGCTATGCGCGAATGCGTATAATAATTTACGCCCGCCGTCATATCCTGAATGCAGAATCTGACTTCCGCCGGGTTATCGCAGAAAATATCGAGCTTTAAAATGGAATCGTCTTCGGGTGCGTAGCACGAACTGTTTGCCCTGAAAGTCATAAGTCCGCACACAGAGTACGCGCCTTTCAGTCCGTCTGGCTTTTCAACGACCTGAGGCATTACGGCGTCGCTTGTCAAGAAAACTCCTCCGAGCGCAAACGAGCGGTCGGATATGGACAGACTGTCTGCGCCGTTCTTTGCGGTATAGAGCACGCGGCATTTTCTGCGCATGTTTCTGAACTTGCCGCTGACCTTTCTTACCGCCATGCGCGACCAAACTGTGAATCCGTTTGTGTAGCGCGCGTAACAGAAAGCGAATACCGCGGCAGTCTTTTCGTATATGTTAAGATAAAAGTCGCGCGTCTGCCCCGCACCGCCTTTGTAAGGTGCGGGCGTCCATTCGCGCGCGGCGGGGTCTATGCAGTCCTCCGCCATATAAAGTCCGTATTCTTCCGGTACTCCCTGAGTGTCGAATTCGGCGCGTGCGATAAGGTTCTGCTCGTTATCCGTCATAACAGTTATAACCGCAGGCTTAGGCAGAAATACGTGTCTGCCCTTTACAAATTTGTCCAGAAAAAGGAACATATCCTTTGTTCCGTCCAAATCAATACAGCCGTTGCAGTGCACCGAATAAGATATGACGCTGTCTCCCACATATTTTTCGTTGATGCGCGAAAATGTGTCGTAAGCTCTGTCGTAATCGAAACGTTCGTCGTTCGTGGAGCACAGCATAAGCACCGGGCAACGCACGAACGGCGCATACGCCTGAGAATCTATGCCGGCAATGTAGCGGTAGCGTTCGTCGTCCAGGACAGGTTCCTGTGAGCCGAATTTATAAAATCCGCTATAAGTTTTCCAGCCTGCCGCGCATACGGTAACAAGGCAGGAAATGCTTACCCCCGCCGCGAGTTTCCAAGCTATTTCGCCGCCGTCGCGAATTCCCACCACGCCTATTTTGCCTTCAAAGCCTCTGCTTAAAAGGTATTTATAGCAATAGCGCGCAACGGCAACCCATTCGTACCAGCTTGTTTTAAAAGCGTCTTCGTCCACAAAATCTTTGTGCCTTCCGCATTCCGAAAGGTTGGCGTAAGATACGTTTTCGGGGTAAACGGTAAAATTCTCCGCACCCTCCGCCTTTCCGCGATAGTCGGGCATAAGCACGCTGTATCCGCGCTTTACAAAGAACTTTAAAAGAACTTCGTCTATTGTGGCGGAACTGTCGGGCAACAGAATTACCGCGCTGTCTGAAGGGGCGTTTTTGTTGCTCGAAAAAGCGGCAAAAATTTTAACGCGACCCGCGCCCGTATCCCTGCCGTAAAAATTAAGGTATTCAGTTCTGATTTCGCCGTCGCTTTTCTCCGAAAGTATTTCTGCCGACGTATCAAGGCTGTCGTCAAAATCTTTCCAGAGTGAAACAGGGGTCAAAATAGTGGACAAATCTGCTCCTCAGCAACTGATTTTAATGGTTGAACCGTGGCTTTCAGTTGCTTTACTTACTAAAATTTTACTGCTTATTCTATGTTTAAGCTCTTCCACGTGGCTTATAAGACCTATGGAAAAGTTTTCGTTTTTAAGTTTTTCCAGTGCGCCGAGTACGGTATCGATAAGGTCGCCGTCGAGCGTGCCGAAACCTTCGTCGAGGAAGAAAAATTCAATCGATTTAAGCGAACGCCTGCATATCGTAGCGCTCAGTGCAAGCGCCAGCGAAAGCGAAACAAGGAAAGTTTCGCCGCCGGAAAGAGTTTTTACCTTTCTCAGTTCCCCGCCGTTATAGTTATCGCCCACGCAGAAATTGTTATCGGTATAAGACAGATAATACCTGCCGTCAGTAAGTTCTATAAGCGTGCGCGATGCCGCGCGGGAAATGTTTACAAGGTGCTCGTTGGCGATGTATTCCATGAACTTGTTGTCGCGGATAAGGCTTTTAAGCTGACCTATAAGGTCGCGCTCTTTTTTTGCGGCGGCAAGCTTTTTTTCTACTTCCGCCTTTTCCTTGAGACGTTTTTTAAGGTCCTGAATGCTTCTGCCCGTTACGGCAAGTTCGCCCGAAGTTCTGGTAAAAAGCTGTTCGGCTTCTTCCTTTCTGTTCTTCGCGGCGGCAACCTGTTCCGCCGTAACTTCTTCCGCGCCCTCGGCGGGTTTTAAGCTTTCAACCGAACCTTTAGCGGCGGAATAATCGCTTATAAATCTATTGTATTCATCGTGGGCTTGTCTGTAGCCCCTGTATTTATCGGTAAGTTCGCGGCATTTTGAAACATTGTCAAAACCCGCCTTTTCAACGTTTTCGCGCATTGACTGCAAAGCTTTTTCGGTCTGCTCTGCAAGCGAGGCAAGGTTGGCGTCGTTTGCCGCCGCGGACATCGTGTTGCGGTTGAGCGCCGCGCGGGCGGCTTCAACCTTGGCAGAAAGGTTTTTCCTCTTTTCAAGCGCGGCTTTTGTTGCTTCGCGTGCCTTTTTAAGCTTGGTTTCAAAGTCGGAAGCTTCGCCGCCGAAAACTTCTTTAAGCTGCTGTTCAGCGTCGGTGCATTCCTTTTTAAGCGTTTCCCCGCGCAAGCGTATGTCGTCCGCCCTTACAGAAATATTTTTAAGCTCGAGTTCGCAGGCTTTAAGCTTGCCTTCCGTTCTGGTGAGCGAATTTTCCGCTTGTCTGTATTCGGTCAGCGCAGACTGAAACTGTTTTAACTTTTCGTTTACGTTAAGTTTTGCGTCTTTAAGCGAAAGTATAAGCTCTTTATACTCATTGCCCTTGCGGGTAAGTTCGCCGTTTATAAAGTCGTACAGAGGCGAATTGTCTGCAAACGTTCTCAATTCAGATTGCAGATCCTTTATATAGCAGAGCATGCGCGAATACTCGTCCTTTAAAATGCCGCCCTTTAACTCTTTTTTGAAGTATTCGTCGATGTCGGGCGCGGACTGCTTTTCAAGCGCAGCCTTTTCGGCATCATATTTTTCACAAATCAGCTTGTATTCTTCCTGTTTAGCCGCTCCGTTTTTCATCTCCGCTTTATATTTTTCGCGGCAGTCGTTATATTCTTTCAGCTTCTGGCTGTAAGCTCTGGCTGTGGGAATAAGGCTTTCCATTGCGCTTTCGGCGCGCTGAAGTTTTTCGGCTTCGCCATCACTTTCGCTCTTTTCAAACGCGGCTTCGGCTTCCGAAAGTCCCGCCTTAAGCTTTTCGCATTCGGCGGCGAGCAGTTTTTTTCGCTCTTCAAGTTCCGCCGTTCTCGCCTTGAATTTTTCAGCTTCGGCAGCGCTCGTTACAGCGCTTTCGCAGTAAGAAAGCACGGGAAGAACTTTGCCGAGTTCGTCGAAGGCGGGCTTTTTTACTTCAAGCGCGGCAAGCTTTGCCTCCGCCTCCTTATATGCCGACTGCTTATCGAATAACGCCTTTTTTGTTGCGTATTCTTCGGCGGAGGTTTTGGATAATGCCTCTGCATTTTTCAGTTCGGCTTCAAGCTGTTTCGATGCCTCTTCAAGCTCTTTCAGCTTTTCTTTGGTGTCGCTTTCGTAAACGCTTAGGCTGCCGCCCAGAGTATTCAGCTCGGCTTCGGCTGCATTTTCGCGCGCGGAAAGCTTTGATTTAAGCGCTTTGCCGTACTTCTGAAGGTTGAAAAGCCTTTCGATAAGTTCTATGCGCTCTGCGGGGGCTGAGTTCACAAACTGAGCAAACTCGCCCTGAGGCAGGGCAATGCATTTGCGGAAGTCTTCTTTGTTTATTCCTATGATTTCGGTTATTTTGTCGCCTACCGTTTTGACGTTGTCGGCAACGGCTACCGATTTGCCGTCGGAATATTCGTATAATATGGCCTTGTGTGTGCCGCTTTTTTTCTTGATGCTGCGCTCTACAAGGTATGTCTTGCGCGAACCTTCGGTAAATATGTCGAAAGTGAAGTTTACTTTAAGTTCGTCGCACTTGTAATTTATTTTATCTATTTTGTCGGGATTGCGCTCTATGTCGCCGTATAAGGCAAAGTTTATTGCGTCGAGTATTGTGCTCTTGCCGCTGCCGGTTTCGCCGAAAATTCCGAAGATGCCGCCCTGAAGCAGAGGACGGAAATCTACCACCGCCTTTTCGGAAAAGCTGTTGAGTCCCGAAAATTCAAGTTTTACAGGTTTCATTCTTCCTCCGTCAGCGACAGAAAAAGTTCTAAAAGTTCAGACGGAACGTCTGTGCCGAAGCGCGAAAAATAGTATTCGGAAAAGAGCTGAGAAGAGCTTTTGCCCGCATTCTCGGCTGAAATTCCCGCTTCAAGCTCTGTTTCTACAGCCATTTTAAGCGAATAAAGGTTTTCGCAGGAGTGAAGCTCGCCCATCTCTGACGGCGTCAGCGGTGATTTCAAATTCAATGTAAGTTCGGCAATCGCGTCTTTTTCGGATTCAAGCAGTTTAACGCCGTCGCTTGCGTTGTTAGCCTGCAATCTTACAAGTCGCTTGCACGATTTAAGATTTACCGTCTTTAAATTTTCTGCGCCGCGCTCTGTCACGTCGAAAATGTTTATGCCCTTTTCCTGACCGGCTTCGTCAAAGGTAAAGCGCATTATCGCGCCGCTGTAATATATATTTTCGCCCAGTTTCTGCTTTTTGTGCAGATGTCCGAGCGCGCTGTAACAGCAGTCGGGGAACAGGTTCAGCCCTACGGCGCGAGCGCCGCCGAGGTCTATTTCCCTTTCGCTGTCGCCGGCTTTTCCGCCCGCGGCGAATATGTGCGATAAAAATACCGAGGGCACACCTTTTTCCCTGCCGCGCTCGCCGAAGGCTATCCATCTTTTCATTTTATCGGCAAAGCTTTCGTCGCTTTTGCCCTCTTTGAAGCGCGCTTCGTTGGGATAGGGCAACATATTGATGTATACTCTTTCGCCGCTTGAGTTTTCAAAAACGGCGTAGCCGCCGTCCGATTTTACGGGATAGCACGCGCCCCTCTTTTTGCAGTCGAGCGGTTTCAAATTGTTGCCTACGGTGTAAATGTTAAGCTCTTCCGAAAGCGCCTGAGCCGCCGTAAGGCGGACGTAATCGTCGTGGTTGCCGCTTATTATTAGCACGGCGCACGTGGAAGCTATGTTTTTTACCGCCGAATAAAATATTTCTTCGGCTTCTGCCGAGGGGGTATAAGTATCGAACACGTCGCCCGCAACCAAAAGAAGTTCAACCTTCTCCTCCCTGCAGATATCGGCTATTTCCGAAAGAACGTTTTTGAACTCTTCTCCCCTGTCCCTGCCCATCAGCTTTTTGCCGATGTGCCAGTCGGAAGTGTGCGCAATTCTCATAGGCTTCCTTAAAGAGCTTGGCAACCCAACCCGCGCGATTGTCGCGGCAAACGGTTGCTTTTTTTGCTGTGATAAGTTATAATCTGTTGTACACCGCAGACTGCGGATATGCAATAATTATATTCCTTTTGAGCAAATAAATCAAGCGATAAAACAGGTTTTTGAAATATGGCTTTCATATCACTCGAACCCGAACTTAAGGCCAAGTCCTTTACGGGCATAGAAAACAAATTCATAACAAAATATATGCCCGTTCTGGACGCTGTTGCCGTAAAAGTTTACATTTACGGGCTTTACTTAATCTCTGTAAGCTCGGCGTTTACCATTGCCGACCTTGCGGCGGGACTTAATATAACGGAAGAACAGGCTGTAAGCTGTTTTGAATACCTTGACGAGTTCGAGCTGGTAAAAATAACAAGCCGTGCACCGTTCGAGGTTACCTATCTTGAAGCCGAAAACGTAAGCGGAACGCCAAAGAAGTACAATCCCGAAAAATATGCCGACTTTGCGCGCAGCGTTCAGGCGATTATAAAGGGCAGAATGATTTCGCCCAACGAGTACCGCGAATATTTTTACCTTATGGAAGAATACGGTTTTGAACAGAGCGCTCTGCTTATGATTGTTAACTACTGCGTCAACATGAAGGGCGACGATATCCGCGTTCAGTACATAAAAAAAGTTGCAAAAAGTTTTGCTGCGGAAGGCGCGACTACCGCTAAAAAAGTAGACGATAAGCTTGCTCAGTTTACATCGTCCACTCCCGCGCTTTTAAAAATTTTTTCTGCCGCAGGTATTACCAGACGCCCCGGCATAGAAGACGATAAATTATACAAAAAATGGACGGGCGAACTCGGCTTTACGGACGAAGCAATAGCCGCGGCGGCAAAGTGTTTCAGGGCAAAAACGGTTGAAAAGATAGACGAATCGCTTGAAGAGCTGTTCCGCAACAAAAAATTTGATATCAAAGAAATCGAGTATTACTCTAAAAACAAAAATTCATTGCGCACGGCCACCGCGGAGATTGCAAGGCTGCTCGGCGTGTATATGCAGAACTCTGCACCCTACATTGAAAATTATTCGGGAGTATGGTGCGATATGGGTTACAGCGTCGGTTCGCTTAAAAAACTTGCCTCCTACTGCTTCACGCACGAACGCAAGTCGTTTGAAGCGATGGACGATTTTATTAAAAAACTTTGCGAAAAGGGCATCATAGACGATAAATCGGTAAATTCTTACCTTGATATGATTACCGCCGAAGACGACTTCCTTAAAAACGTGCTTTCGCGCTGTTCGCTTACGCGCAGAATTATTCCTTCGGACAGAGAAACGCTGGCAAGATGGCGCGGCTGGGGCTTTTCAGACGAGATGATTTTAAAAGCCGCCAAACTTTCGGCAGGCAAAAACAACCCCGTTGCGTATATGAACGGCGTGCTTTCTTCGTGGAAAGCCGAGGGTACGTTCACGCCCGACAAGATAGAAGGCGAAACGCACGCATCGCCCCGTGCCGAAAAGACTATCGACCGCTCCGTTATTGAAAGGCACTACGCAGGCTTAAGGCAGATTGCCGAAGACAAGGCGGAAAAAACGCTTGAACGCGCGCTTGCAGACAGCGTTTACGGCGCATTGCATAAAGAGATAAATCAGTTGAACATTAAGCTGGCGTTTGCGGAAAGCCGCGCCGACGGCACGGAAAAGCAGATAAGCCAGAAGATTGCCCAGGCAGAGCGTTCCGCCGACGAAAGGCT